>JAYRSG010000057.1:0-2898 GCA_041920175.1 Candidatus Moraniibacteriota bacterium
GATGCGAAGGAAGGTGGCGAGGACAAAGTAGGGACGTCCCCAGAGGGGGATATTTTTGGAAAAAAAGAAAAGTCCCGAGCGGACGAGCCAATAGATTTTTTCGGGATTTTTTTGGCTCTCTTCCGAATGGAGAACGATCGCTTTAGGGTGAATGATGACGGGAAAACCGGCCGCTTTGGTGCGGAGCGAGAGATCAACATCTTCGTAGTAGAGGAAGAATCGCTCGTCGAAAAGACCGACAATGCGGAAAACGGGGCTCTTCACCATGAGGGCGCATCCCGAGAGAAATCCCGTTTCAAAGGGAATGGTGCGACTTCGGGGCTTTGCGTGAACGGCTCGCATTCGGATCCACGCGATTCTTCCGCCGCCGAACCATACCTTGCGACGCGAGGGAGAGAGGATGAGGGGGGACGCCATGCCGACTCGAGCGTTTCGCTCGAGGACTTCGACGAGGAGGCGGAGCGCGTCTTTCGAAACGATCGCGTCCGGGTTGACGAGCCAGACGTATTCGGCTCTCTGGTCGAGCGCGAAACGAATGCCGACATTTGCGCCGCGGGCGAAGCCGACATTTTCGGAATTTCGAATAAAGTGCGCTTCGGAATATTTTTGTTTCATGAGTTCGAAAGAGCCGTCCGACGAGGCGTTGTCGACGACAACGACGCGAAAGAGCGGATAGTCGAGTTGAAATATAGAACGAAGACATTTCCCAAGGGTCTCGCGCCCGTTGTAATTCAAAACGACGATGAAAACGAGAGGGTATCGGTTCATAGACCAGGAAGAATAGGATCATTTGTTTTTTCATCCGACTTTCGAGCGAAGAGGGTTGCGATTTCATCCGCGCGTATGGACCCGGTCAGGGAGAGGGAGAGACCGTAGACGAAAATTCCGCCCGAGAGGAGCGCGAGAAACGGAAGCGAGGAGGAGAAGAAGAGAAAGGCGCCCATCGCGCCCGCCGACAAGAGAATGCCGGGAAGACCCTGAAACGAGGGACGATAGTTGAGGAAGCGGGCGGCGAGAAAGGCGGTTCCCACGGCGACGCCGGTTTCGGTTGCGAGGGAGATGGAGGCGGCGCCGATGAAAGAAAAGAGCGGAATGAAGAAAAGATTGGCGGCGATATTGAAGAGGGCGACCACGGAGAGAGTTGCGAGGAGTCGTTTCTGGAGATTTCCGGCGATCAAAATGGCGTTGAAAAAATTGCCGAAGAAAATCGCGGCGAGAGAGAAAATGAGGATGCGAAGCGGAAGGGCTGCCTCGCGGAATTCGGCGCCGCCGATAAGAAGAACGAGGTGTTCCGCGAGAAAAAATCCGCCCACCGCGAGCGGCGCCGCGAAGAGAGCGAAGACTTTGAATGTTTTGTCGGCGACGAGGCGGAATTTTTCGGGTTCGTGGAAAATGTAGCGCGAGAAAAGCGGGAGGACGAGACCGGCGATCATCGCGGGGAAGAAGGTGAGGTTCTCGATGATTTTGTAGGCGGCGTTGTAGATGCCGACATCCGCGCTCCCTCGAAGTATCGAGAGGAGAATGGTGTCCATCTTGAAATAGGCGAACGAGACGATGGAAATCATGCCGACCGGGAGGGAAGTGCGGAGAAATGTTTTCCAAAAGGCCGTATCGAAGGAGAGTCGAAAGGACGCGAGACGCCGGCTCAAGACGAAAATCGCGACGGCATTGAAGAACATATAGAAGAGGAGCGACGCGACGATGGCATCGAAACCCCAATCGAATGAAACGGCGGAGACGATGATGCCAAGCTGAAAGCATTTGCCGAGGAGTTCGACCGTCGCCACCTGAAACATGGCGAGACGCTTTTGGAAGAGTCCGTTCAAAACGCCCGAAGACGAAGCGAAGACGAAAGATGCCGCGGCGAGCATGATGCCGAATCGAAGTTCGGCGTCGTAGGGCAAAAGGGGAATGGCGAGGAGCGCTACCAAGAAAACGAGGGACGAGCTCGTTATGCGAAGTGCGAAGACCTTTCCAAGAATCGCGTTTTCGGGAGCGTCCTTCCGGGAAATCTCGCGAGCCAAAAGGGGCGCGAGTCCTAAGTCTGCGAGCGCGCCGAAGAGGGCGAAGAAAGCGAGAACGGTTGCATAGTTGCCGAATCCTTCCGTGCCGAGGTAGCGCGTGATGAATCCGATCGACACCAAAGCGAGCGCCGTCGAGAGGATTTTCGCGACGGAATTGAAGATGACATTATACGCGATGCGTCGTGCGAGCGGCATGGGAATTTGAAATTTCAAATTCCAAATTTTAAAATAATTTTTAAATTTTTAAATTCAAAAATTATTTTTTCATTTAAAATTTGTCATTTGAAATTTTTTTAAAGGTCTCCCTTCGGCTTCACGATAACTTTGCGGTTTTCGCCGGTCCCGGCGCTTTCGGTCGTGACGAGTTCGGAATCGGCGAGGGTGAGGTGGATGCACTTACGCTCGAACGCGGTCATCGGACGGAGGAATATCGCCGCTTTATCCCGAGCGACTTTTGTCTCGGCTTCTTTCGCTTCCGCAAAGATCGCTTTCGTTTTTTCTGTCTGGTAGTTGTTTACGTCTACTGAAAAGTTCGCCCATCCATCCTCCGATTTTCGGACGATGAGTCTCGCGAGAGTCTGGAGCGCTTCCAAATTGAGACCGCGCTGACCGATCAAGAGGTTCGAGCCCTCGGCGATTCGAATATGACAGACGAATTCTCCCTGGAGGGGAAGAATCGGCTCTTGAACGGTTACTTCCGCCGGAACGGTCATTCTCTCGAGAAGCTCGCGCACAACATTTGCGACGGCCTCGGTTCGTTTGGTGTCCATACGTTTTTTCAGAGGATTAAACTGTGCCGATATGCGGGGCATAATCGGCTTTCCCTCCTCTTCCGGAGAATACCATTGTCGAGCCTCCATGAAAAGAGCCCGAA
>JAYRSG010000058.1:0-6856 GCA_041920175.1 Candidatus Moraniibacteriota bacterium
GGCTTTGTCGAGATGGCGTCGGATTCCGACGCCGAAAAGGCGATCGCCATGTGGAACGGAAAGGATCTCGATGGTCGCACCCTCGTCGTGAACGAGGCGCGTCCGTTTGAGCCCCGACCGCGCCAAGGCGGTAACGGCGGCGGTTATTCCGACGGCGGAAGCAACAGACGAGATTGGTAATTCTCTCTCGTTTGTTCCGTACAAAACACTCCCCGAGCAATCGGGGAGTGTTTTTTTACACAAAAAATCAAAAGATGTTTGAACGTACGCGAAGATTGCAAAAATGAATTTTTTGAACGTCGGATCAGCATTCGTGAAACGTGTGAAAAAAATTCATTTTTGCAATCTGAGCAACCCCCTGTTTTGTTTTTCAGTTGCTATATTCATCGTATCACCACCGGTGTGCCGATGTCCGCCCAGGTGTAGACGCGTTCCGCGGGACCGACCCCGAGACGGACGCATCCGTGCGAGACTGGCGTCCCCAGATGGTTCGCTCCCTCCTTGTAGCCGCCCGGCCACTCGGGAAGTTCATGAATACCGAATTTCCCTCCGGGCACGATCGCCATCCAGTACGGCATATAGAGACCATAGGTTTTGGACCAGGCGCGCGGCGTTTTGTTGTGAATACTGAAATTGCCTTTCGGCGTATCCATACCGCGCTTCCCCGAAGACACCATATAAGCGTCGAGTGCCGCACCGTTTTCAAAAATCACCATCACCTGACTCTTGGTATCGATATCGATATATTTTCCCGTCAAAAAAACCGGCGTCGTATAGCGCTTCGCCTCGAGAAGTCGCGTCGGAAAATCCTTCGACCACTCCGCAGGCTTGGGCGGGAGCGTCATAAAGCTCCCCTCGTACGCCGTTTCGAACGAATCGTCGCTTCCTTCGCGATGCCGGACGCGAACCGTGAGTGCGTACCGCTTCCCCGATTGAATATCGCTCGGGAGAATTCGGAATTCCTCCTTGTCGGAATCGATTTCGTAAATGACAGCACCCTCACCATTGAAAGAAAATTCGAGAAACGCATCCTTCGCCGGACGATCAAGCGTCACAACAACCGGATCTTCCGCGCCGAGAAGGATGTCCTTTTCTCCATCCGCGGGAACGACCGATACCACTCGAGGCGGCGCCCAGGTTTCGAAAGAAAGCGTCGTTTCCGGAATGGCCCCGAACCACATCGTCTTCCCCTCCGGAAGCGAAACGGTATAACGAGTGCCAGGCGCCCACCGCGCTTTCGGTCGGATCAAGAGTTTGGTATCGCTCTCCTTCCATTCGAAAGAAACATCGACCGCGGGAGTCACGCGGACGCGATCGGCGAACCCTTCCGTTCGAACTGCGGCCTGAAAGGTGATACCGATCGCGCTCTCCGGTTTCACGTTGCCGACTATCGAATCAAACGCGGGACGCGTCTCAGCGATACGCGCATATGATCGGAATCCGTACACGAATCCGGATGAAAGAAAAACAACAATAACAAGGAGCGGCAGAACGCCCCACTTCGCCCTTCCCCGGCTCCTCCCCGCCCGCCGCGCGCTCGAAGAAAAATTGAAATGCATGAGAAAAATGTAAAATTTTTGTTTTTCATCTTCGCACAAACATTGTACCACCGATTTTCAATTTGAGGAAAATCTTATCGCAGGACGGGGTTTGCAACCCCGTCCGAACATTTCAGTGGACTCGAACTTCTGTAATCACATTACGATTCCTGCCAACGCACGGTTTGCAGAAACGTGAGGAGCAGGTTGCAAACCTGCTCCTGCATAAAAGGTAATTTGGTATTACTCTCTTCACTTCTCAACTTCCAGTCCGAATTTCTCCGGATGCCGCACTACTTCGCGGTAATATTCACAGAAGGCATTGAGATCCGAAAGGTGTTCTTTTGAAACCGCGTACAATTCTTCCGGCGTCACCTCCCAATACAAATGGACGATTCTATTGCGATATCCCGCCAGCTTTTTGTTCCGCTCGGCAAACTCAACCGGAACAACGCCATGCCTTCCCAATTCAACGATAATATCTTGATAATCTTTGGTTCGTACCGGCATGCGTGAAAGAATATGCGTCCCAATGGTAAGAATCCCCTCGAGAATTCGACGAAAACAATGCTCCGCCGCGGCAAAGTACATCTTATCGGAAGTAAATTTTTCCAAACCCAAGTCAAGCATCTTCCGCAGATCTTTGATGCTCTCCTGCATATCCGCCTCCAAATCCCGAATTTTGTTGATATCGATCGGGGCGTATTTCATCATAGGTGTTTCGGAATTGCCAGAAATGATTGGTGATAAATATTCTCAAAATATTTGAAGTCAAAATACCGAAGCATCATCTCCTCGCGAAAATCGGCGGTCGCCTTGGATGAAGACTGATAGAGCACTTTTCCATTCATCACTGATCGGAATCCGATTCGAGGCGGCGCCTGCTGAAGAAACACAACATCGAATTCATGGGCGCGTTTCTCGAATCGTCCCCTCAAGTATTCCGCGGGAAGAATTTTGAGAAACACCTCATACAATTTGAGATAGATATCAAGCTCTGTCCGATCCTTTTTCGCCTCTCGAGAAAGCACCACCCCGAAATCAACATCGCTCTCCGAATTCGCCGTCCCGTCCGCTTGGGAACCGAAAAGATACACGCCGAGAACGCCGAGTTCTTGAAATATTTGCTTTTGTTCCTCCGTAAATGGTTTGATCTCCATATTTTCAGTATACCCCTCCCCCGCCCCACGCGTCAAAAAAAACCAGAAGAAGCGCCCCGGCGGCAGTACCGGGGCGCTTCCGCGCAGGAGCAGGTTTGTAACCTGCTCCTTGTATTTCTCCCAACATTCTTTTATCGTAAATCGGCACCCATAAAGATAAACCTTATGCCTTCCGTACGAATCTCCAACACCCTAAATCAGGGCGTCTATTTTCTTACATTCACTATCAAACGATGGTATTATCTTTTCGATCGCCACTACCGATGGCATATTCTCGCCCGATCCCTTGAATATTGTCGAGCGAAAAAAAACTTGAAACTTTTCGGCTTCGTTTTCATGTTGAATCATATTCATCTTATCATTTCTTCTCCGGACGTTTCCGGTTTCATTCGAGACTTCAAAAAATTCACTTCCAAGGAACTCCGAAAAAATATCGAGAAGACCGAACCGAACGTCCTTTCTCTTTTTCTCGAGGAAGAGGGAATGTTTTCCGTGTGGGAAAAAACCAATATACCGAAGATAGTTGAGACGGAAAAATTTTTCTCTCAAAAACTGGAATATATCCACCAAAATCCCGTTCAAAAGGAATATGTTATGGAGCCGAAAGACTGGTACTGGTCATCGGCAAATCCTTCCTGCGAGATGAAGACGGATCGTATGGATAACGAGTAGAAATCTAAGGAGCAGGTTGCCCGCCTACCGGCAGGCAGGCAAACCTGCTCCTGCGTAAAGAAACGGCGTGCATGTTGCAGGACGGGATTTGTAATCCCGTCCGAATGTTTCTTCAGACTCAATTTCTCGGCGCCGGACGAGGTTTGTAACCCCGTCCGCATGTTTCTTCGAACCTAAAAGCAAGAGCCGGTTTGTAACCGGCTCTTTTCGTTTCAGCAAATGTACCGCTTGTGCAAATATTCAAAAATTTCTGCAAACACAAGGTTTGTCAAAACACAAGGAGCAGGTTGCAAACCTGCTCCTGCACCCAGCGCATTGCCGGACGGGGTTTGCAACCCCGTCCGCATGTTTCTACGCACTCAAGTTTCTGCGCTCATCTCACGACTTCTGCCGACGCACCGTTTGCAGAAACGTGAGGAGCAGGTTGCAAACCTGCTCCTGCGCTCCTGATACCCCGCCCTCGCCCCGCGCGTCAAAAAAAACGCAAGAGGCGCCCCGACCGTACCGGAGCGCTTCCGTATGTACTCAAGAAAAAGTTCCTGACCCCTCTTCTCTCTTCAACTCACGAATGGGAGCTCTCGGAAAATAACGATGAATTGCTCTTTTTCCGTTCCAAAGTTTCGAGAAACTCGACGTAATATTCCGCACATTGACGGAAAATATCCGGAGCTTCACGAAATACCGAATATACTTTCTCGAGAGAAACTTCTTCGTAGTCATGAATCACGATATTTCGAAAACCGGTCATTTCGACATGTTTTTCGGCAAACTCTTTCGGAAAAACACCCAGCTCTCCAAGTACGAGCACGATCTCTCGATACGTTGCCGCCGATTTCTGAAAATGTTCCGCAAGAAGATGATTGCCGATGTCGGTAATAATTTCGATTCCCAGAGCAAGGTTTCGCAAAACGGCATCTTGAACCGTTTCGTCGGAAAGAAACATTTCCACATCCTTCATCTTCGTCCGATGCTGTTCGAGTTTCCGAATTACATTCGAAAGTTTCTCGAGTTTTCTATAGAGAACTTCTTTTTTGAGGGGCGACATAGAACCGTTCAAAAAATGGAAAAGGTCATCGAGAAAACGTCAATGGAACGCCAAATGTTCCTTCTCGAATATGCTCTCGAAGCGCCCGCGCCTGAACCTCGCGAAAAGTTCGCATATCTTCGTATTCACGGAGCGCTCGCCGTTCAAACGACGATCGAAGAGTGGCATCCCGAGTATGGAAACAAATACCCAACAAGACCGTCTCGCGAAGAAGAACCGGATCGCGCACCGTGTTGAGAAAAAGAAGATCGATTCGATCGGTCCCGAGGGTTTCTTCGAGTCGAGAGAGATAGTACGATGTTTTCCTTTGAAGCCGCTCATCATTGAGAAGAATCGCAAAGTCATAATCGCTCCCGGGACGATCCGTTCCGCGCGCGCGCGAACCGAACAAGTAGGCGGCCGCAATCTCGGGACACCCCTCAAACACCGCTCTCGCGCATTGTGCTTCATTCTGGTCCATATGCCCCCAGTATACCCCTTCCCCGTCCCGCGCGTCAAAAAAAACGCAAGAAGCGCCCCGACCGTACGGAGCGCCCCTGCATTTTCAAGAAAAGAAAAGGTACCTGACCCCTTTTCTGTCTCCCTCCCTTTTCTGTCTCCTTTGCGACTCCTACCAATGCAAAAGTTTTCAGAAACACAAGGAGCAGATTGCAAACCTGCTCCTGCGTAGAGCACTTGACCATTTTTCTGTTCCCATCAAGCAAAGCCCTTAAGTACAGTTCGCTCCCCAAGCTGTCACCCCATTGGGGGTCAAGTTTGCCGTACAGTTCCCAGTAATATTTGTAGTTTGGAGGACTGCTGGTACAGCTGCAGTATTTGTCCATCCTCCAGCCACCGTACAGGTTGGATCGGTTGTAAATGTTACGCCGGTTGGAAGGGTAACATTAGCAGCCGTCCAAACGCCGTCATCACACTCAACAGTAACCCCTGCAACAACACTCGAAGCTTGAGCTTTAAATTCAGCCACTCTCGCCCGTGTCCTCGCATTTGACAAACTCACCAAAACAATAGACGCCAATATACCTATGATAGCGATAACAATAAGAAGCTCAATAAGTGTAAAACCTTTTGTCTTTTTCATATATTCTTTCACCTCCTTTCATTTTTTATAGTTCAAAGAGAAATAATTATTGACAGTTTGCCCCCCAACCAACCACGCCAGTATCCTCCATCGTAGCATCACAATTCCCTGTAATATTCGTAGTTTGAACCACGGCTGACCAGCCGTCGGCACAATCAGGCTCCGTTGTAAAAGTAAGACCAGACGGCAGAGCGTTTCCATCAACAGTATTTGCGCTACCGCTCCAAACGTTATCATCGCAATCAACAACAATGGCCGCATGGATACTTGATGCTTGCGATTTAAATTCCGCCACTCTCGCCCGTACTCTTGCATTTGTCAAACTCACCAACACGATAGACGCCAAAATACCGATGATCGCAATGACAATCAAAAGTTCAATGAGCGTAAATCCTTTTGTTTTTTTCATATCAACCTCCTTTCTCTTTATGATTTTAATTTTTCTTTTTTCGACCGAATTCTATTGTTCCAAGACTCCCGGCGAGCCTCTAACTCCAACCGCTCTCGCGAATGGGCGATTACACCGAATCGCCCCCTACCGACTACGCGATATTCCCCGTAATGTTGTATATCGGCAGTATAACAGAAACCACGAGAATGCCCACCCCGATACCGAGAATGACAATCAAAACCGGTTCGATAAGCGATGTCAAGTTCCGCGTTGTATTGTCCACCTCTTGGCTGTAGAAGCGCGAGGTGCTGTCGAGGACGTGATTCATTTTGCCCGTCTCTTCGCCGATTGAGATCATTCGCGAAACAATCGGTGGAATGTCTGGCGACCGGAAGAAAACCGAACTCATCGTTTTCCCGGTTTTCACTTCGTCCGCGGCGCGGAGAATGACTCCCTGGTAGACGGTATTCCCTACGACGTCGGAAACGATATGGAGCGCGCGCACGATCGGGATGCCGCTTGAAATGAGCGCGCTCAAATTGTCCGCGAAGCGCGCGATATAGACATAGCGGAGAAGCGTCCCGATGACGGGAATTTTGAGCTGAAGGTGATTCCACTCGCGCCGACCGTCCTCGCTCCGCGCGTAGAACACCGCGCCGCCGATCGCGCCGAGGACAATGAGAAGCACCGCCCACCAATACGTACCCATAAAGTCTCCAAAGCCCATCACAATTCGCGTATACCACGGAATTTCGACGCCGAGCTCTTTGATCATCACCGTCAACCTGGGGAGAATGAATGAAACAACAATGAATCCGATAATAGCGGCAACCGTCACGACGAAACCGGGGTAGAAGAGCGCGCCCTTCACTCGCGCCGAGAGGAGATAGTTGCGCTCGATATTGTCCGCGATGAAGGCGACCGACTTCTGGAGATTTCCCGAAAGCTCTCCGGAGCGCACCATATTGA
>JAYRSG010000059.1:0-2769 GCA_041920175.1 Candidatus Moraniibacteriota bacterium
CTTGGCATCTATTATTTGACACACATCAAGGGAGGCGCGAAGGGCGAAGGGAAATTCGTTGGGTCCATGAATGAGGGAATTTACCTTCATGACGTGGGGCTTGCCGACGCGAACGCGAGCGTGAAGCTCCTCTACGACGGCGAAATCATTGAAACGTCCATCGGGCGCATCCTCTTGAACGACATTCTTCCGGAATCGCTCCGCTTCGTGAATGCCGAAATGACGAAAAAAGATTTGAAAACGCTCATGTCGAGAATTCTCTCGACGGAAGGCGGCGAGGAAGCGGCGCGCTTTGCCGATCGTATCAAAGACCTGGGATTTCGCGCGGTGTCGCGTTCCGGTATCAGTTGGGGTATGGACGACCTCATCGTTCCGCCCGAGAAGAAAGAAACCATCGAGGCGGCGGAAAAAGAAGTCGCCGAAGTGAAAGAGCAGTACCAAATGGGACTTCTCACCAATGAAGAGCGCCGAAACCGCGTGATCGAGATATGGAACGGGACGAAGAATAAAATAACCGAACTCGTTCGCGGGACGATCGATAAGGAAGGACCGGTATACTCCATGATCTACTCGAAGGCGCGCGGCACCGAATCGGTGGTGGTGCAGATGACCGGTATGAAAGGACTCATGGCGGGACCGACCGGAGAAACGATCGAACTTCCCGTGAAGAGTTCCTTCAAGGAGGGGTTCAATGTGCTCGAATATTTCATTTCGACGCACGGCGCGCGGAAGGGTATGGCGGATACGGCGCTTCGAACGGCGACCGCCGGGTACCTCACGCGCCGATTGGTGGACGTGTCGCAGGATGTGATTGTCCGTGAGGAGGATTGCGGCGATACCGAAGGGTCGACGCTCTATCGCGAGGACAGCGATCCGATCGGGCTCTCCTTCGCCTCCCGCGTCGAAGGGCGTGTTTCACTTCAGCAGATCAAGGATGAAACGGGCAAGGTGCTCGTGAAAAAAGGCGAACTCATTACCAAGGCGGAAGCGCAGGAGATCGAACGGCTGGATATTCGACAGGTGCATATTCGGAGTGTTGTTACGTGTCGAACGCGTCGCGGGGTGTGTCGGAAGTGCTATGGCGTCGACTTAGGTCGCGCCGCTCTGGTCCAGGAGGGTCAGGCGGTTGGTATTGTCGCCGCCCAGGCGATCGGCGAGCCGGGGACGCAACTCACGATGCGGACTTTTCACGTGGGAGGTGTTGCCGGATCCGACATTACGCAGGGGCTCCCGCGCGTTCAGGAGATTTTCGAAGTGCGCCAGCCCAAAGGCGAGGCGACCATTTCGGAAGTGGACGGCAAGGTTATTTCCATTCTCAATGAAAGTTCCAAAACGACATCCATCAAAGTGGAAACCGCGGATGGCGAAATGAAAGAATATTTGGTGCCGACGGGGAGCTCGATCCGCGTCGAAAAGGGTGATCTCGTCGCGAAGGGGACGCCGCTTATCGAAGGAAACCTCGACCTTCGAAAACTCTTCGAAGTGATGGGTCGCGAAGCGCTCCATCGCTATATTCTCCGTGAAATCCAAGAAATTTACGCTTCCCAGGGCGAAGGAATCAACGACAAACACATCGAGGTGATTATCCGTCAAATGCTCTCGCGCATTCGCATTCTCGATTCGGGCGATGCGGATCTCCTGCCGGGCGACATTGTCGAGAAGGATCAATTCGAGGAAGCGAACGAAGAGGTGACGGCGGCGGGCGGCAAACCCGCGGCGGGCGAGCGGCTCCTCCTCGGTATCACCAAGGTGGCGCTTTCGACGGAGTCCTTCCTCTCGTCGGCATCCTTCCAGGAAACGGCACGCGTTCTCATCAACGCCGCGGTGACCGGTCGTGCCGACAAGCTCCGCGGTCTCAAGGAGAATGTCATCATCGGTCGCCTTATTCCGGCCGGTACCGGCTTCCTCGAACGGAAAGCTGTTCCTTCCCCGGTCGCTTCGGAAGCGTAAAGGGCGTGAAACATTTTTTTCCGAGAAAAACCCCCGAACTTTTCGGGGTCTTTTTCTTTTCTTTCGCGGATTTGGTATAATGCACGCATATGGGAAAGAAAAAGAAAACAGATGAAAAATTGTTGCGGGTCGTGGAGGAAGATGATGATGCGGCATCGCAGGGTGTTTTGCACCACGATGTGAAGCGGAGTATCGCGGCGGTTTTTTTGTTTACGATTGGTATCCTCTTTGCGCTCGGGTTTTTTGAGAGCGCGGGAATGCTCGGGGCGTTTTTTGATCGGATGTCGGGGCTCGCTTTGGGGTGGGGGAAATGGGCGTTTCCGTTTCTGCTTTTTCTCTTTGGCGTTTTTCTTTTTCGTCGTCGAACGAGTTCGTGGTCGGACGCGTTCAAGTTGGGCGGGCTTTCGATCGCCTTTATGAGTCTCTTGGGGCTTCTCCATTTTTTCCAGAACGGCGATCTGGAGAAACTCGCCGAGCACGGCGAGGGCGGGGGATATATCGGGTTCGGGCTCGCGTTTCTTTTCGGGAAGCTCGCGGGTACGATCGGGGGCGCGATTCTGTTTGTCGCGCTTTTTATTGTGGGGACGATCGCGGCGTTTAATTTTTCTCTCCTTCGCGTGTCGGATTTTTTCGGAGCGTGGTTCCGTCGGAACGATGCCGAGAACGGGCAGGAGAACGGCGCCGATAAAGAGCGTGCCGGTTGCGAGGAGCATGGCCCATTTTCGTTTCGCACTCGCGAGGATGAAGCGAAGGAGTTTCTCGTAGGGCGGAATGATGCGGTCGAAGTGGATGATGCCGTGAATGAATCGATCGTTCCAC
>JAYRSG010000060.1:0-10754 GCA_041920175.1 Candidatus Moraniibacteriota bacterium
ATGCACGCTTCGCATAGAGCCGTATCCGAGATACGAAATCTACGCCACCGGCGAAGATTTCCGGCGAATTCTTTGAGTTATTGTTTTTTTATCCGAAGCCGTGGCATGAAAACCGCGGCTTTTTCTTGCCTTTTTCCCTTAAATAGGGTATTCTTTTTGTATGAATAGAGAGGAAAAATTGAGGGGAGTTTTTGTGTTTCCCGATCCGAAAACGACCGAACCGCGAGCGCGGCGGGTTCAGCGCGCGCTTGAGATGGTGCCGGGGCTTCTCTCGTGGGGAACGCTTATCGGGATGTTTGTCGTTTCATTTTTCTTGCCGCTCTGGGCGGCGATTTTCATTATTCTCTTCGATCTCTATTGGCTTTATCGCATTGTTTTCATTTCCTATTATTCGACGCGGGCGCATTTCCGTCTGATTGAAGGGAAGAAAATTGACTGGTGGGAACGATGTCAAAATAGTTTCGACCCCAAAAAGTATGTCGAAGTTCTCGAAGCGAGAATGAAGGCGCTCCGCGCGGCGCGAAAAGAACTCTCCGTATTTGCCTTTCGAAAACGACGTGCGATGCGGAGAGAAATTCGCCGGACAAACGAGACGCTTCGCGAATTTCACTCGCTCCTGTCAAAGACGGAGAATATTTGGGACTGGCGGAATATCATCCACGTCGTTCTCCTTCCGACCGCCGGAGAAGGGGCGGAGATCATCGAGCCGGCGATCCGGTCGCTCGCCGAAGCGAATTTTCCCAAGGAACAGATGATCGTGCTTCTCGCGACCGAAGAGCGCGAGAATGAGGCATACCGATTAGCGAAGGTTGAATACTTGAAAAAGAAATTTGATGGTGTTTTCAGGGACTTCTTGGTGACCACGCATATCGTGGAGTCGGGGGAGATGAAGTGCAAGGCATCGAACGCGAAGTTTGCGGCGCGGGAACTCCAAAAATATCTCGACGAGCGAAGCATCGAATATGATCGCGTCATTTTTTCGAATTTTGACTGCGATTCTATCGCGCACCCCGAATATTTCGCCGCGCTCACATATGCGTACGTGACGAATCCCAAGCGACTCCAGCGGGCGTACCAGCCGATGCCGGTCTATCACAATACGATTTGGGATACCAATGCGTTTGTGCGGCTCGCTATGACAGGGTCGTCCTTTTGGCACCTCTTTCAGAGTACGAGGCGGCAAATGGTGACCTTCTCGTCGCACAGCGAGCCCTTCGATACGCTCGTTCGGGTGGGATTTTGGCCGGTCAATATGATCAGCGAGGATTCCATTATCTACTGGAAATGCCTCGCGTATTTTCACGGTGACTACGAAGTATGCCCGATTCATCTTCCCGTGTCGCTCGATGCGGTTTTGGCGGAAACGTACTGGAAAACCATTGTCAATCAGTACAAGCAGAATCGTCGATGGGCCTACGGCATCGAGAATTTTCCCGTGACGATGCGCGCGCTCTGGCCGGACGTGAAAATTCCTTTGTTTCGGAAACTTCGCATTTCGTTTGAAATGCTCGAGGGGCATTACTCGTGGGCGACGACCTCGTTTATCCTCGCATTCTTGGGGTGGCTCCCGCTTATCCTGGGCGGTGTTGCGTTTCGCGAAAGCGTCCTCGCGCACAATTTGCCGCTTATCACCCAAAGACTTATGACGCTCGCGCTTCTCGGTATGGTCGTGTCGGTGCCGCTCTCGATGTTCTCCCTCCCGCCCAAACCGGCGCGCTATCATTCCTCGCGGTACCTCATTATGTTGTTCCAGTGGATCCTTTCTCCGTTTATCGCGTTTCTCTCCGCGTTTCCCGCGATCGACTCGCAGACGCGACTCCTCTTCGGAAAATATTTCGGCGAGTTTTGGGTGACGGAAAAAATGCGGAGAAAAAAAGAAGAATGATTTTCCCATTGAAACCGTGCGGGGTATTGACAAAAGAAAATTCGATTGCTAAGCTCACAAAAGTGCTCGGGTTGTGCCGAGCGTCTCTCTTTCTTCTCGGAAGGGAATGTGGTATACTTTGAAAGTATTTTTGTCAGGCATTAAATCGTTAAGAAAAAAACGAGGGGACTTTCGAGACTTCCCGAATTTTCGGGGAAGTGCGAACTTCTCGGGACCACACGTATGGCGGAGCAATTTAAGCGGAGCAAACCGCATGTGAATGTCGGAACGATCGGTCATGTCGATCACGGAAAGACCACGTTGACCGCGGCCATTTTGCACGTGTTGAGCATGAAAGGTCTCGCGAAAGCGAAAAATGTGGACGAGATCGACAATGCTCCCGAAGAAAAAGCTCGCGGTATCACTATTGCGACGTCTCACTGCGAGTATGAGTCCGAAACGCGTCACTATGCGCACGTGGACTGCCCCGGACACGCCGATTACATCAAGAACATGATTACCGGAGCCGCCCAAATGGACGGAGCGGTTTTGGTAGTGTCCGCGACCGACGGTCCCATGCCGCAGACGCGCGAGCACATTCTCCTTGCACGCTACGTGAATGTTCCGGCGATCGTCGTCTTCCTTAACAAGGTGGATATGGTGGATGACCCGGAACTCATCGATTTGGTTGAGGCGGAAGTGCGCGAACTTCTTTCGAAATATGAATTTGACGGAGACAATGCCGCCATCATTCGCGGGAGCGCGCTCAAGGCGCTCGAGGCGAAGTCGGCCGATGATCCGAATGCCAAGCCGATCCTCGATCTCATGCAGGCGCTTGATACCAAGATTCCCGAGCCGGCTCGCGATACGGACAAGTCTTTCCTCATGCCGATCGAAGATATTTTCTCAATCGAGGGTCGCGGAACGGTGGTAACGGGTCGCATTGAGCGCGGGGTCGTCAACCTGAATGAAGAGGTTGAAATTGTCGGAATTCGTCCGACGGCAAAGACGGTGGTGACCGGTATCGAAATGTTCAACAAGTCCCTCGATCGTGGTCAGGCCGGCGACAATGCCGGGCTCCTTCTCCGGGGAATAAAGAAAGAAGACGTCGAGCGCGGGCAGGTTTTGGCGAAGCCTGGTTCCATCACGCCGCACACCGAATTTGAAGGCGAGGTCTACATTCTCACCAAAGAAGAAGGTGGTCGGCACACTCCGTTCTTCAAGGGATACAAGCCGCAATTCTATATTCGAACGACTGATGTGACGGGTGACGTGACGCTTCCGGAAGGATCTGAAATGGTGATGCCGGGCGATACGGTGAAGCTCAAGGTGAGTCTCCTCGCGCCGGTCGCCATGGAAGAGGGTATGCGCTTCGCGATTCGTGAAGGCGGACGCACGGTCGGTGCCGGTGTTGCGACCAAAATTTTCAAATAGTTTCGAGAGAGAGCGCGAGCCGAACTTTGACTTCGGCTCGCTCCTGTCCCCCGAAAAATGCAGAGAGGACATTCGTGTTTGGTACATTTCTTCGTCAGTCCGCCAGCTGGCGGACCTGAACTGTACTCAAACACGAATGTCCTCGGGCTTGATTTAAAAGAGCTGGGATTTTTGCGGGACCGGTTTTTTATTCCGAAAATGCGTATGAAAAAATCGGACACAGCCGTATCGATGAATCGCGTGCGGATCAAGATCAAGGCATACGATCACAAGGTGATTGATCAGACGGCGCGAAAGATTGTTGAGACGGCGGAGCGGACTGGTGCGAGCGTGACCGGACCTGTTCCTTTGCCGACCGAGACGCATCGGGTGACCGTGAACCGTTCTTCGTTCGTGCACAAGAATTCGCGCGATCAGTACGAGATGCGGGTTCACAAGCGCGTGATCGATATTGTGAATCCGACGGCGAAGACGGTGGATCAATTGACGAATTTGGATCTTCCCGCCGGCGTGGACATCGAAATCAAAATGTAAAAAACTTCCGAATTTGGCACATTTCTTCGTTGCAAGTTCGAATGCTCGACACTGTATGTTTACATACAGTTTACTCCGCTTCTCACTTGCGCCTCGAACTGTACTCAAATTCGAAAGTTTTCTCGGCTTTGATAAAAAAAGTAAAAAACTCGTTCAAGTCCGACTCTCGGAGGAAGCGAATGGGTGGAGAGAATGGATACTAGCGGGACCGAAAGAAGCATGCTCTGTGCTTGTTTTATGGGACTGGTCTAGAATACCGGTTTTTTTGTTTCTATGAAATTTCTTTTGGGGAAAAAACTCGGCATGACGACGATTCACGACCCGGAAAAGGGGGCGCGGAACGTGACGCTCATCGAATGCGATTCGAATCGCGTGACGCTTGTTCGTTTGCCGGAGCGCGACGGGTACGCCGCGCTTCAGATTGAGACGCCCAAGACGCGCCGAAGAAGTGTTCGACGCGAATTCCGTCTCGATACCAAGGTCTCTCCCGAAGAGGTTTCAAAAATGCTCGAATCGCTCCCGGTTGGGGCGGCGCTTTCGGTGGAGGCTTTTTCGGTCGGGGAGCGTGTTTCCGTTTCCGGAATATCAAAAGCAAAGGGTTTTCAGGGTGTGGTGAAGCGTCACGGTTTCAAAGGCGCTATGAAAACGCATGGGCATAAACATGATCTTCGCGCACCCGGCTCGATCGGGGCCACTTTTCCTCAGCACGTCATCAAGGGCATGCGTATGGCGGGGCGAATGGGAGGTGTCCGAGCGACTACCAAAAATCTTTCCGTGTCTTTTGTGGATCCGGAGAAGCGATTGATCGGTGTTCGCGGCGCCGTTCCGGGTATCGCGGGAGGTATTGTTGAAATACGTTCGGTACAGTGAAAATTCAAAATTTATGGCAACGCTTCCGGTCTATAATCTTGAGGGGAAAGAAATTCGTTCGATCGAGCTGAATGATCGGGTATTTGGGCTTCCCAAAAATGATACGCTTCTCCATGAGGTGTACGTTTCTCTCTCGGCAAACGAGCGGGGAGTATACGCGCATACGAAGGGGCGAGGGGAGCGAGCGGGGTCGGGGAAAAAACCGTGGAAACAAAAACATACGGGGCGCGCTCGCGCGGGGAGTGTTCGAAGTCCTTTGTGGCGGAAGGGTGGCGTGGTATTCGGACCCAAGAGCGATCGAAATTTTTCGAAAAAAATCAATCGGAAGATTCGTCAGAAGGCGGTTTTGCTCGCCTTGAGTGAAAAGGTTCGAAGTGGCGAGGTGCGCGTTCTCGATTCGTTCGCGCTTCCGGAGTGGAAGACGAAGCATGTGGTGAAGGCGCTTTCGGCGCTCGACATTTCCGGAAAGAGTTCGCTTCTCGCGTTTTCATCCGAGGAAAAGGGCATTGATCGCGCCGGTCGCAATATTGCGCGTTTGTCTCTTACGTCAATTCAAACCCTGAACGCCAAAGAACTCCTCGATCATCGGATGTTTCTCGCGAGCGCGGCGTCTTTCGGGATTCTCGAGAAGCGTCTCCTCCTCTCTCTTTCATAAATATTATGGCTGAAGCGAAACGGAAAAAACTCGTTCCCAACGAAACGGCTTCTCGAATTCTCCTGCGCCCGCGCATGACCGAGAAGGCGCATTCGGTGATTTCTCTCGGGAAATATGTTTTTCAGGTGGCGCCTCGAGCGACGAAATCGTCGGTGAAAGAATCGATTGAGCGTCTCTACGGTGTAAAGGTGACTCGTGTTAATATGGTTCGAATTCCCAAGAAACGACGAGTTTTCGGTCGAGTGGTTGGCTGGAAATCTTCTCTCAAGAAAGCGATTGTCACCCTTAAGGAGGGCGAGAGTATTGAGCTTTTTAAGGGAGTGTAATATTCCAAGTATGGCGATTCATGTTTATCGAAAAAATACGGCGGGGCGAAGAAATATGTCGGTGGTGCACCCCGAAGGGGTGAGTCGCGGCGCGGTTCGTCCGGAAAAGTCGCTCACAACGGCGCTCCCTAAGAAGTCCGGCCGTTCGCACGGGAAGATTTCCGTTCGTCACAAAGGAGGCGGGCACAAGCGTCGGTATCGCGTTGTTGATTTTTCGGAGACGACACATAGTGGCATTCCCGCGACCGTGCTTTCTCTCGAGAAAGATCCCAATCGTTCGGCGCTCATAGCGCTTCTCCAATATGCCAACGGAGCGAAGTCCTATGTGCTTGCGGCGGCGGGAGTGACTGTCGGACAAACGGTGGTCGCGGGACCGGAAGCGCCCGTCGCCGTCGGGAATCGTCTCCCGATCAAAAACATCCCCGCGGGAACCCCGGTTTCGAATCTCGAATTGTTTCCCGGCAAGGGAGGGCAAATGGCGCGAAGCGCCGGGACGAGCGCGACGATTCTGTCCGTTGATGGCGGAAAGGCTCAAGTCAAGCTTTCTTCGGGAGAAATTCGTTTGGTGAATATCGAATGCTATGCTACCGTGGGCGGAGTGAGCAATTTTGAACATGGCGTGGAAAGAATCGGGAAGGCGGGACGGAATCGTTGGAAAGGGAAACGCCCGGCGGTTCGCGGATCAGCGATGAACCCGGTCGATCACCCGCACGGCGGTGGCGAAGGTCGTCAGCCGATCGGATTGAAACACCCGAAAACCCCATGGGGCAAACCCGCGCTTGGAAAGAAGACTCGCCGGAAAAAGAATCGAAGCGACCAATATATCGTGAAACGTCGAAGCAAGAAATAAGAAGAATTGACGATTGAGTTGAAAATTTTTCAGGTAATCACGAAAGTCTATGTCTCGAAGTCTCAAAAAAGGTCCCTATGTCGACGAGCGGGTTCTCGCGAAGGTGAGAAACCGGAAGCCGAACGATCGAAGCGCCGTCAAAACGTGGTCGCGCGCCTGTGTCATTACGCCGGAAATGATCGGGGTTACTTTTGCCGTTCACAACGGGAAAGAATTCCTTTCGGTTTATGTAACGGAAGATATGGTCGGACATCGATTGGGGGAATTTTCTCCGACGCGGAAGTTTATTCGCCACGGCGGAAAGATCCAGAAGGATATCGAGGCAGCCGGTAAGCAGAAAGAAGCCGAAGCATCGAAAGCAGCAAAGGCGAGCGCCGCCCCAGCCGGCGGACGAAAGAAATAATCTCCCACTATGAAGATTGAAGCGAATCTCAATAATGTGCGCATTTCTCCCCGAAAGGTACTCGTGGTGGCGAAAATGCTTTCGGGTCTTTCGGTTCGAGAGGCGAGTGTTCAGCTCGAGCGAGAACTTCGTCGTGCCGCGCTTCCCCTCAACAAACTTCTTGCGAGCGCGGTCGCCAATGCCGAGCACAACTTTCGGGCGATTCCGGAAAATCTCGTCGTGTCACAAGTTTCGGTAGGGGAGGGGCGAAAACTCAAGCGCTGGATGCCCCGTGCGCAGGGTCGGGCGACACCCATTTGGAAGAGAATGTCTCGCATTTGCCTCGTGCTCGAAGAGAAGGATCCGGAGTTGCGAGCCGCAAAATCAAAAAAGAAAAAGAGCGCGAAGAACAAACGTTCGTCGATCAAGCATGAAAAAACATCCATTCATGAAAAGTTTTCCGGAATTCTCCCGGGAGGGGCGGGGAAGAAGGCTTCCGGAGCTCACTCCCGGTCCATCTTTCATCGAAAATCCGTCTAGCTATAGCCCCCGCAAAACAAAATATTAGATTCAACGCATGCGAAGATTGCAAAAATGAATTTTTTGAACGTCGGATCAGCATTCGTGAAACGTGTGAAAAAAATTTATTTTTGCAATCTGAGCAACCTCCTATTTTGTTTTTCGATTGCTATAAGAAACGTATCTTATTATATGGGACACAAAGCAAATCCAATTGGTATGCGCGTCGGTATTACGACTTCCTGGAGGTCGCGCTGGTTTGGCGGGAAACTTTACCAAAAACATCTTCGCGAAGATATTTTGATCCGCGAGTTTATTCTGCACAAATGGAAGGGCGCGGGTATTGCCGGCGTCGAAATCGAACGGTCTTCGGGCGCAGTTCGATTAGTGATTGGAACATCTCGTCCGGGCGTTCTCATCGGGCGTGGCGGTACTGGCATCGAAGATTTGACACACGTGTTGAAACGTCGGTTTTTTCCGGGTCGCCGGGTTGATCTCAAGGTTGATGTTCAGGAAGTGAAGCATTTTGAAGAGAGCGCTCGTCTCGTCGCGGATCAGGTGGCAGAGCAGTTGGAACGCCGACTCCCGTTTCGCCGTGTCTTGAAGGGAACGCTTGATCAGGTGGAGAAAAATCCGACGATTCGCGGAGTGAAAATCGAGATTTCCGGACGCTTGGGGGGTGTGGAAATGTCGCGGAGAGAATGGCTTTCCCGGGGGACGCTCCCGCTTCATACGCTTCGCGCCGATATTGATTTTTCGAAAGCGACGGCGCGGACCACCTACGGGGCGATCGGGGTTAAGGTATGGCTCTATCGTGGGGAGAAATTTAATTGAGAAGGACTTCCGTGTTTGGTCCCGCAGGGCGGGATCAGATGCTCCAGTGCTCGACGCTGTATGTTTACATACAATGAATTGTTTCCCAAACAATTCATTCCGCGCTTCGCATCTTCCTTGAACTGCACTCAAACACGAAAGTCCTGTAAGTAAAGATGAAATGAGAAACGTATGTTAATGCCGAAGAAAGTCAAACACCGGAAGATTCATCGCGGCGGAAAGGTCGAGGGG
The DNA here is from genome assembly GCA_041920175.1 of Candidatus Moraniibacteriota bacterium. Lineage (GTDB taxonomy): Bacteria > Patescibacteriota > Minisyncoccia > Moranbacterales > UBA1568. The sequence goes on from JAYRSG010000060.1 coordinate 8,500, forward strand.
GTTTCGTATTCCGGCAATCGGGTAAGTTTCGGAGGATTCGGGCTCAAAGCGACGGAAGCGGGGCTTATTTCCGCGCGACAGATTGAGGCAGCGCGTCGCGCGATGACTCGCTATATTCAGCGTGGCGGCAAAGTGTGGATCCGAATTTTTCCCGATAAGCCGATGACGAAAAAGGGCGATGAGACACCGATGGGAAAGGGAAAGGGATCGGTTGATCACTTTGTTGCCAAGATATTCGCCGGACGGGTGCTATTTGAAATGGACGGCGTGCCCCGGGAAACCGCGGAGAAAGCCATGAAACTCGCGGCGTATAAGCTTTCTGTGAAAACAAAGTTTGTCGTTTCCGAATAAGAAAGTTGATTTTTTTCGAAGAAGCGTATATACTCTGAAATTCCTATGAAGATGTCTGAAATACGAGAAAAAAGCGAAAAAGAGCTTCGAACCGCGCTTTTCGAGAGTCGCGAGTCGCTCCGAGGCGTTCGGTTCGGTATTGCGGAACGCGAGACGAAAAATATCAGTGAACACCGAAAAATTCGCCGCGAGATCGCGAGAATATTGACCGTCCTTCATGAGCGTTCATAACGTTTCCGATATGGCACCATCACACCCGCAATCCGAAGAAGCCCGATCCGCTCGGACCCCGATATTTCGGGGGACGGTGGTGAGTGATCGGATGGACAAAACCATTATCGTCTCCGTGGAGACGCTCAAGACGCATCCGAAATATCGCAAAAAATACCGATCGACGAAACGATATCACGTGCATGATCCGGAGAAACGTCACGCCGTGGGCGAGGTGGTGAGTTTTCGCGAGTGCCCTCCTGTGAGCCGGCACAAGCGGCACGTAGTGATCACGTCGGAAGAAAAATAATCGAATATATGATTCAGGCTGAGACACAACTCAAAGTGGCGGACAATACCGGAGCGATTCTCATCGAGTGTTTCAAAGTGCTTGGCGGAACGCGTCGCCGGTATGCGGCGCTCGGCGATATTATCGTCGCGTCCGTGAAATCCTCCCAACCGAGAGGGATGGTGAAAAAAGGCGATAAGGTGAAGGCGGTTATCGTTCGGCAGAAGGAGGCCTATCGTCGCCGAGACAATTCTTTTATTCGATTTGACGAGAACGCTGCCGTGATTGTCGAGGGAACGGATCCGAAAGGAACACGCGTCTTCGGTCCCATCGCTCGCGAGGTGCGCGATCGCGGTTTTTCGAAGATTGTTTCGCTCGCGCCGGAAGTGCTGTGAATTCGTTCGATGTGTCTACATATATTATGAAATTCAAAAAGGGAGATGAAATCGAGATGATTGCCGGGAAGGACAAAGGAAAGCGGGGTGCCATACTCCGCACGTTTCCGGCTCTTGGTCGAATTATGGTCGAGGGAATCAATATTCGAAAAAAACACGTGAAATCAAAAAAGGAAGGGAAAAAGGGCGAGCGAATGGAAATCTCAACGCCGTTCTCCGTTTCCAAGGCGATGCTCGTGTGTCCCCATACCGGAAAATTGACCAGAATCGGGTATCGAATGGAGGCGGGAGAAAAAATCCGCATCAGTAAGAGAGCTGATAAGCCAATTGCATAAGGAAAATACTTTCTCCTTTCAATCTTTTCTTTTTATGGAACGAGTTGATATCACCATTCCCCTCAAAGAAGTCTATCGGACCAAATCGGTTCCGGCATTGTTTGCTGCGACCGGACGATCGAACGCTCTGTCGGTCGCCCGTATCCGGAAAGTCGTGGTCAATGCCGGTATCGGGAAATTCATCAAAGAAGAGGCAAGAGTGGAGGAAATCGTTCGATCGATGACGGATATTACCGGACAAAAGCCGATTTTGACGAAAGCGAAAAAGGCGATTGCCGGTTTCAAAATTCGGGAAGGACTTGCGGTCGGCGTATCCGTGACGCTTCGAGGAGATCGTATGTGGGACTTTTTGGATCGGCTCGTGAAGACGGCGTTCCCGCGCGTGCGCGACTTTCAGGGAATTTCGCTCTCCGCCGTGGACGCTCGGGGGCACCTCAATGTCGGCATTCGCGAGCACAGCGTGTTTCCCGAGATCGTGCCGGAAAAGGTTCAGACGCCGTTCGGACTCCAGGTGAGCGTCGTCACGACAGCGCAAACGCGCGAAGAAGGTCTTGTTCTGGCAAAGTCTCTCGGATTTCCGCTTCGTGAGTCCGATTCTGTTTCAAGCTAAATATCGTATTTTCTCTTCTTTCATTATGGCGAAGACATCGACCGAGGCACGAGCCCGAAAACAAC
>JAYRSG010000061.1:0-3628 GCA_041920175.1 Candidatus Moraniibacteriota bacterium
GCCGGCATCGGACTTGAAATCGTAATTGAGCCCAACGAGAACGAAAAGACCGGCAGCGACACCGAGCCATTGGAATGCGCGAGGGAGAGACATAGAGAATCGGGTAGGGGCCCCGATACATCGGGGCCCGTACTGCAACGAATAATTATTCGCCCGTACGAAAAACAAGACCTGTTGCCAAACACCAAAATCCCGCTATCCTGAAAAGGTAACCGCAAAAACAAAATCCTATGAACCTTGAAAAAGCCTTCTCCAACCCAAGGCTCTGCAAAGCTCTGACAGAAATGTCCAAAGAAGAATTTCTCGTGTTGATACCAACCTTTCAAGCAGCATGGATTGAATCGCGCTTCCAAAAACCAAACCGCATCCGCAAACCGGGAGGCGGCAGAAGAGGAAAACTCCCCACTATCGAATCGAAGCTGTTCTTCATCCTCCTGTATATGAAAGTGTACCCCACCTACGATGTTCTCGGATTTCTCACTGATCGGGAACGAACCCGTTGTTGCCGTTCCGTACAGACGATGCTTCCGATTTTGGAAAAGACGCTGGGAAGAAGGCTCGTATTGCCGAAAAGAAAAATCTCCTCCCCCGAAGAATTCTTTCGCCTCTTTCCCGAAGCCAAGGACGTTTTCATCGATGGCACAGAACGGAGAGTCGAAAGACCGAAGAATATGAAGAAACGAAACAAGCTCTACTCGGGAAAAAAGAAAACGACCACCCGAAAAACAGTGGTGGTCAATGATCAAAAAAAGCGGATACTGGTGCTCACGAAAACCCATTCGGGACGACGACATGACAAGAAGATTGCCGACAAGCACGGACTCGCATCGGGATTGCCTCCGGATGTGACCGCATGGACGGATACGGGATTTTTGGGAATGCAAAAAGCGCATTCGAATACGATGATGCCGAAAAAAGCGAGTAAACATCATCCGCTCACGCAAAAAGAAAAAGAAAACAACCGGATCATTTCCGGTTTGCGTATCGTTTCAGAACATACTATCGCCGGATTGAAGCGATTCAGGGCGGTATCGGATGTGTATCGCAACAAGAAGAAGAATCTTGATGATACGTTCACGCTTCTTGCGGCTGGATTGTGGAACTTCCATCTTCAACAAACGCAGTAATCCTTTTGGGGTAGGGTCACTGCGTTTGGTGGGGATGGGTAAATGGCAACAGGTCTACAGAAACGTATGCGTTCATTATAGCACACCCGTACGGGCGTCCGCCAGCTGGCGGAGTAATCGCTCCGAACCTGCTACCCGAGCCTCTCCCGAATGAAATTTTTGAAGTCAATGACGCGCGCCGATTGCTCCGGATACATAAGAAATGGCTCAACATCCTTGGCAAGCGAAGGAGGAAAAGAAGTGGTATACTGGAGAATGAAAGCATGATACTTTATTTTCACATACCCTATGGGCATCCAAGAACTGGACAAGGAACTGCACAAACACGACGCGGATCTCCGAGAGCCGCATGAGAAAAGCGCATTCAATCCGGAAAACGTTCCGGAGGGCGCCGAAATTCGCCTCTCGGGAACATCCGAGTGGCGGGGAGCTCGGGAGCGATTCTTCACAAAGAACGCGAAAGCGGTGCGGTGGGGAGCGATCGCGGTGGGTGGCATCGCGTTCGTGTCGCTCCTCGTCGGAACCTTCGTCCGCATTCAGCAATCGCTCTTCTCTGAAGACCGCGTCACCGTCACCGTTTCGGGACCGGAAAATGTGAACAGCTCCACGCTCACCACATTTGTCATCTCCTTTTCAAACGGAAACCGATCTCGGCTCTCGGGCGCGGAACTCGTCGTCTCCTATCCGCCATCCTTCCGTCCGGAGGGAAATGATAATACGTTTCGGAGCGACGGCACATCGAATATCGTCACGATCGGAGACATTCCCGCGTTTGAGACAAAGAGTCTCGAGTTTTCGGGAAAATTTTACGGATCAAAAAATTCACCCGCCTTCCTCTCCGCCGAACTCCGCTATCGACCCGCGAATCTCGAGAGTCGATTCTCGGCAATCGGCAGGAAGAGTCTCAATCTCCGGAGCGCCTCCCTCGCGATCGAGCTTGAAGTTCCCCTCACCGTGTCACCCGAAGGTGAAGTGAATTACCTTGCGGACTACGAAAACACAAGCGACACTCCCCTTTCCACTATCCGGTTGAAAGCGACCTATCCGCCGGGATTTTCCTTCACCGAAAGCGAACCCGCGCCCTCGGAAGGAGAAACAATCTGGTACCTCGGGAGCATCAACGCCGGAGAAAAAGGGCGCGTTCGCATAACGGGGCGTTTGAGCGGCGTGCCGAACGAAACGAAAACGCTTCGCGTCGAAATGGGAACCTTCCAGGGCGACAACACCTTCTTTGCCTTGAGCGACGTCGAGCGAACGACGCGCGTCGTCGCCCCGCCATTTGAAATCCGACAAACCTTGAACGGAGGGAGCCCGGCCACGGTAAATCCCGGGGAAATCCTCCGGTATGCGGTTTCCTACCGAAATGACAGCAATATTCGCCTGCGCGAAGCGATTCTCGCGGTGAAAGTCGAGGGAGACGCGCTTGATTTTGCGAACCTCCGATCGGAAGGGGGCGCTTTTGATGACCGGAGAAATATTATCACCTGGAAAGCGTCCGATGTGCCGGCGCTCGCGAACCTCGCGCCGAACGCGTCGGGAACGGTGAAATTCACCGTTCCGGTCCGCGATGATTTCGTGCCGGAAAGCACGCTCTCGAAAAACTTCCGCATCAAAACCATCGCCACCATTGAAAGTCCCGATATCCCAAATCCCGCGGGCGCCAACAAAATCATCTCGACCAATACCAAAGAAGCAAAAGTCAATTCCCGAATTCGCCTCGAAACGCTCGGATTTTACCAAGACAACGCCATCTCAAACACAGGACCGATTCCACCGACGGTCGGAGAAGAAACAACGTATACTCTCCGCTGGCGCCTTTCGAATACCACGAACGACGTCACCGCCGCGGAAGTATCGGCGGATCTCCCGACGGGGGTCCGGTGGACCGGAGTCATTTTCCCGCAATCGGAGAGCGTGTCCTACAATGAGCGCACAAACAAAATCGTTTGGAATGTCGGAAGTCTCGGCGTCGGCGTCGGGATACTCTCCCCGAAGAAAGAGGTGGCATTTCAGGTCTCGCTCCGACCCGCCGTGAATCAAATCAACACGGAAGCACTCCTCCTCGGCGCCTCCACGGCGAAAGCAACCGATGTATTCACCGATGAAACCCTCCGGGCGGAAACCAATGAAAAAACCACGAACCTCCGAGAAGACACTTCCCTGCCATCCAACGGATACAAGGTGAAAGGGAGTGAAAATTGAAAAAAAGGCAACTTGCTCTCATCTCTGCCCTCTTGAAAGTTGCCTCGACCGAAAAAAACAATTTTTCTCACATGCTCCTCTCTATCGGAGCAAACTAGAGAAAAATTATTTTTTTCGGTCTCGGCGTGCATGAAGAAAGATATTGGAATAATTTGGCATAAGAAAAATATCAACATAATCCGCTGAAAACGAGTAAGTCTGTCCTATGCCGAGACAAAAAACCACTCCCGAAACGCTCCGCGTACCGCCCCACTCCGAAGAAGCCGAACAGTCGGTTTTGGGTTCCCTCATGCTCGACA
>JAYRSG010000062.1:0-4312 GCA_041920175.1 Candidatus Moraniibacteriota bacterium
AACGATTTTCCAAACGAAGAATCTGATCTTCGCGCTCTTTCTCTTTCTTCTTCGCTTCCTCAAGAATCTGAACCGACTTCCGCTTCGCCTCGAAGAGAATCTCCTCAGATTTCTTCGCGGCTTCCACAGTCATCTGCTCAGCCTTTCCTTCCGCGGTCGAAAGCTGGCGCTTCGCGATGCTCTGACGCGCCAAATACCCCAAGACCGAGCCCGCGGAAAGCGTGAGCACGGTTGTGAGCAACAAAACAAGATCGGAGGACATAAAAATATCGCCCGTCCGCAACAAGAACAAGAAAAAAGACTATGAAACGCACGCAAGAAACGCATGCGCGCGCAAAAAACTTCCTGAAATATCCTGAACAAAAGCGACAAGAGATCCAAAAAGTATCATAGACGAAAAAAATTCTTGTTGAAAACGGGAAACTATCAAATTAGAATACCACGACCCATCATACGGCGAGACCTCCATTTTGTCAAAGCGGGACCGAAATGCTACGATAGCAAAGTGAAACGAAACAACCAAAAAACTAAACAACCAAACAACCAATTCTATGTACCGACCCGTCGTTCTCGTCGTCTTGGATGGCTGGGGCCTAAGCTCCGGCACTCAAGGAAACCCTATTCGCGAAGCGAATCTCCCGACGATTGACAAACTCAATACCTATTACCCCATGACCGCGCTCCAGGCATCCGGCATCGCCGTGGGACTCCCCTGGAACACGCCCGGGAACAGCGAAGTGGGTCATATGACGCTCGGCGCGGGACGAGTCATCTATCAGAACCTTCCCCGTATTTCGCTCGCCGTGCAAGACGGTTCCTTCTTCAAAAATACCGCCTTCCTAAACGCCATGGAACGCGTCAAGGGAAACGGCGGCGCCCTCCACATCATGGGTCTCGTCGGCGAAGGTTCGGTTCACTCCAACAAGGACCACCTCTACATGCTCCTCCAAATGGCGGCGCAAAATCGGGTGGAAAAAGTGTTCATTCACGCTTTCACGGACGGACGCGACTCCCCGCCCACGTCCGGCATTCATACGATAAAGGAGATACTCTCTCGCGTCGCCCTGCTCGGCACGGGAACCGTCGCAAGTGTCGGGGGACGCAATTGGGGCATGGATCGCAACAATAACTGGGATCGAGTCGAGAAAGCCTATCGCATGTTGACCGAAGGATCTCCGGCGACGGACGATCTCATCTCCTACATGGAGGCGTCATACCGGAAAAATCAAACCGACGAGTATCTCGAACCGGTCATGCTCGCGCGAGAGGGAAAACCGATTGGCATCATACAAGACGGCGATGCGGTCATTTTTTTCAACTATCGCGAAGATCGCGCGCGCGAAATCACCAAAGCGTTCGCGCTCCCCGAATTCGACGGATTCGATCGACCGAAGAGGCTCGATATAGACTTCGTCACCATGACCGAGTACGAACGAAATCTCCCCGTCCATGTCGCCTTCGGACCCGAGGAAGTCACCAACTCGCTCGGCGAACGTTTGAGCAAAGCCGGCAAGCTCCAACTCCGCATCGCCGAAACGGAGAAATATGCCCACGTCACCTATTTCTTTAACGGCGGCAAGGAAAAAGCCTGGCCGGGCGAAGAACGAATGCTCATCCCTTCGCCTCTGGTCGCCCGCTTCGATGAAATTCCCGAAATGAGCTCCGCCGAAACCACCAACAAAACCATCGAGGCGATTCGGTCGGGAAAGTACGATTTCATTCTCTTGAACTACGCGAGCCCCGATATGGTGGGGCATACCGGCAACGAAAAAGCCTCGATCGAAGCAGTCGAGTCAACTGACAAGTGCCTCTCCCTTCTCATTCCGGTCATCCTTCAAACAGGCGGCGCCCTCCTCGTCACCGCCGATCACGGCAATGTGGAGGAGATCCGCAACCTCAAAACAGGCGAAACGGATACCGAACACTCCAAAAACCCCGTTCCCATCTGGTTCGTCGCGCCGGACAATCATCGCGAAAAAACCGCCGAAGAGAGGGTGCGCGAGGAAACGCAGGTGGAAGGACTCCTCTCCGACGTCGCTCCTACCATTCTCGAACTCATGGAAATCGAAAAACCCGAAGAAATGCACGGTCAAAGCCTCCTCCGACTGTTCAAGAAACAGTAAACATTTGACATTTGACATTTGACATTTGACATTTGACATTTGACAAACAAAAACCATTCCGTAAAACGAAATGGTTTTTGTTTCCGGTCACCGGTCACCGGTCAAATATCAATGGTCACCGGTTACTTCTTTTCCAGCACTTTGTCCACGATGCCGTAGGCGAGAGCTTCATCGGCGCTCATGAAGCGATCCCGCTCCGTGTCGATCGCGATTTTGGAAATTTTTTGTCCGGTATGCTTCGCGAGAATGGCGTTCAAACGGTCGCGCGTCGCCAAAATATGCCGCGCGTGAATATCGATATCCGTCGCCTGTCCCTCGGTGCCGCCGATCACCTGGTGAATCATCACTTCGCCATTGGGGAGTATCATTCGCTTCCCCGCTTCTCCCGCCGAAAGGAGAATCGCCGCCGCCGAGGCCGCAATGCCGACGCAAATCGTCGACACATCGGGTTTCACGTAATTCATCGTGTCATAAATCGCAAGAGCCGACGTGACGACACCGCCCGGCGAATTGATGTACATTCTGATGTCTTCTTTCGGATTTTGCGATTCGAGAAAGAGAAGCTGCGCAATCACTGCATTCGCAATTCCATCCTCGATCGGCGTTCCGATAAAAATAATCCGATCCTTCAACAGGCGCGAATAAATATCATACGCCCGCTCGCCGTAATGCGTCTTCTCGATCACGGTCGGAATGAGATATTGGCTCTTCATAGAAAGTAGAGAGAGAAATTTACAACGCTATCATTCCAAACCACAACCGTCATCCCCGCGAAGGCGGGGAACCAGGTTCCACCAGCTTTCAGAAAGTACGCTACAAATTTCGTTCGTAGGGACGTTATGTTTAGCACGTGGTGACTGGATTCCCTCCGCCAACTGGCGGAGGGAATGACGATAAAAGAAGTCAATGCGTAAGGAATTTATCATTTGAAATTTTCCAGAAACTCCAGCACTTTCTCATTCCGGAGTCTTCCCTTGGAATACTGGTGGAGTCGCGGGAGATCGATATCCTTCTCCGCTCGCTTCAGCGAGCGATAGTACTGAAGCGCGCGGTTCATTTCCGCTTCCACTTCTTCGCTTGACGGCTCGATCTCGCGATTTTTCGCTATTTTTTCCAGAGCAAGCGCCGAGAGAACACGGCGGCGCGCCTGCGGCAGAAAGTCGCTTTCCAATTCCTCCCGCGTTTTCTTCGATTTCGTCAAGAAATCATCGAGACGTATTCCCGCTTGCGAGAGTTGGAGTTCGAGCTCCGCGAGCATTTTCCCTTTTTCTTCCAAGAGGAGAATATCCGGCAATTCCGCGGATGACGCATCAATAAGCGCCTCGATAAGCGCGGTATGATGCGCCTCGTGAAGCGAAACTTTCTTTTCTTCCAACATTCCATCTCGAATACTCTTCGCAAGCGCTTCTTTATTTTCAAAATCTCCCAAAGAGACCGCAAACGCGTCATCCACTGTCGGAACATCCCGCTCCTCAACCGTCTTCATCGTCACCTCGAAATGTGCCAGCTTTCCGGCGAGATGCTTGGCATGGTATTCCGTGGGAAACGTAAGGTCGAACGCTTTTTCCTCTCCGGCACGCATCCCGAGTATCGCCTCTTCGAAACCGGGGATAAACACGCCCTTCCCGAGCACGAAGCGATGTCCACGAGAGACGCCGTTCTCGACCGGCACGCCGTCTTGAAGAACGCGAAAATCAATGACAACGCCATCGCCCGTCCGCGCTTCGCGAGGAACCGTCACGAATTTCGCCCGACTCTCGGCGATTCTCCTCAATTCTTTTTCAACTTCTTCCTCCGAAACCGCGAGTGCGTTCTTTTTTCCTTCAAATTCGGTGTTCACCTTTTTGACACTTTTTTCCCAATCGACGAGCGAAACCTCCGGCACGATCGCCGTTCGGATCACGTAATGGAAATCGCCCCCTTCTTCATGGCTCTTGATTTCCGCTTCCGGCTTTCCGATCGCATCCACTTCCCCGTGTTCCTTGAGCACGCGCTCATAGGAGGAATGAAGCGTATGATGCGCCGCCTCGGCGAGAATCGCCCCCTTCCCAGCCCGCTTCTCGACAAGTTCTCGCGGCGCCTTTCCCGCTCGAAACCCCTCTATCTTCACGCTCTTCGACACCTCGTCGACCGCGTGAGCGAAATCCTTCCTCCACTCATCCCACGACAGCGACACGGAAATTTCCACC
>JAYRSG010000063.1:0-11163 GCA_041920175.1 Candidatus Moraniibacteriota bacterium
CGCCTGATCTCAAAAGGCAAATTCACCAGAAGTTATGGAGAAAAAATCGGCCGTTGTAGGTTTGATATTATTAACTGCTCTGGTAATATTGTCCAACGGTTTCAAAAGCATCAATGTTTTCCTAATGACCACGGCACACCTGTTGGGTAGTTTTGTTTTGTGTTGGGCGGTATACCATGGAATTAGATATACAGGATTAACTAAAAGCAAAAAAATGACTAGCCAAAAGAGAACAGCTCAATTAGCACTCATAACTTCAGGCTTACTCTTAGTAGGAAGCACATTTATTTTTGAAACAGGTTCTACTTTAATCGTGTACATTGTTTGGCTTGCATTCCTTTATTGGCATGAGTTACACTCTCTTGTTTTAAGAGAAAAAGAAGTCGCTACTAAATAAGATTTTCAATGGTGATTGACATATGATCCTCGCAATTGAAACTTCGTGTGATGAAACGGCGGCCGCCATTGTCGAGAAAGACAGTGGCGGTATTTGCGTGCGTTCAAATATTGTCTCGTCGCAAATCGCGCTCCACGCGCCGTGGGGAGGAGTCGTTCCCAATTTGGCGGCGCGCGAACATGTAAAGAACATTGTTCCCGTCATCGAATCGGCATTCCGCGAAGCAAACGTGACCAAGGCCGACATCAAAGCGATCGCGGTCACAGCGGGTCCCGGTCTCGCGCCCGCGCTCCAGATCGGCGTCACCGCCGCAAAAACACTCTCCTACCTTTGGAAGAAACCACTTCTCCCCATTCACCATATCGAGGGACACATTTACGCGAACTTTATCAACCAACAACTGACAACTGACAACCAACAATTCACAAAAAAACAAGCATGTTATCCGTTGTCAGTTGTGAGTTGTAAGTTAAAGAATCCCTTCCCTCTTCTCGCACTTGTCGTTTCGGGCGGGCATACCGAGCTTGTCCTCATGCGCGATCATTTCGAGTATGAAATCTTGGGCGAAACCGAAGACGACGCCGTCGGCGAAGCGTTCGACAAAGTCGCCAAAATGCTCGGTCTCCCCTACCCGGGCGGCCCCGAAATCGCGCAGCGCGCGAGTAATTTCCAATTTCGAATTTCAAATTTCGAATCAAATTTGAATTCAGAAATCAAAAATTCAACCATTCAATCAAAATTCAATTCGCCGATTGGCGGACAAAATTCAAAATTCTTGCCCCCGTTCCCCCGACCGCTTCTCAGCGAGTCCGGCTACCGCTTTTCTTTCTCCGGGCTCAAAACGTCCGTCCTCTATTTTTTGAAAAAAAATGAAGAGAAAAAACACGATGAAAATTTTATCAATGCCATTTGTCATGAATTCCAAGAAGCCGCGCTCGAAGTACTCATCGAGAAAACCCGCCGCGCAACGCTCGAATATCAACCGAAGACCGTCATCATCGCCGGAGGCGTCTCGGCAAACGTCGAACTGCGAAAAAGAATGGGAAAGATGATCGCGGAAAATTTTCCCGAAACGAACTTTCTCATGCCGCCCTTCCAATACTCCCTCGACAACGCCGCGATGATCGGCGCCGCCGCCCTCTTCCGGTGGGAACGCATGAAGCATGGAGAAAGAAAAAGAGCGCTCGCTCTTTGGCGAACGCTCACCGCGAATCCGAACCTGCCGCTCGGGAATTGAAACTTTTTCTCCCCGATGCTACCATTCTCTCATATGAAGCCCGAAATCCCCACAACCTACGAACCCAAAAACCACGAAGACACCATATACCGAACATGGGAAGAGAGCGGATTTTTTAATCCGGATATTTGCATAAAAAAAGGAGTCACCGATACAAATGCCAAACCCTTCTCCATCGTCCTTCCGCCACCGAACGTCACCGGCACCCTCCACTTGGGACACGCCGCCATGCTCGCCATCGAAGATATCATGGTACGGTATCACCGCATGAAGGGCGACCGGACACTTTGGATTCCCGGTACCGATCATGCTGCAATCGCCACCCAAGAAAAAGTGGAGCGAATTCTCTGGAATGAAGAGCACAAAACTCGACACGATCTCGGTCGTGAGGCATTCCTCGATCGCGTGAAAAAATTCGCGCAAGATTCGCACGACACCATCGTCAATCAATGCAAAAAAATGGGCGCCTCTCTCGACTGGAGTCGCGAGGCATATACATTGGATGAAATGCGGCATCGCACCGTCAATACCGCGTTCAAAAAAATGTACGACGGCGGCATCATCTATCGCGGTTCGCGTATTGTCAATTGGGATCCGAAATTCCAAACCACCGTCTCCGACGATGAGGTAGAACGGCGCGAAGAAAAAGCTCCCTTCTATTATTTGCAGTACGGTCCCTTCGTCATTGGCACCGCACGCCCCGAAACCAAATTCGGCGACAAATATGTCGTTGTACACCCAAATGACAACCGATACAAAGATTATGCCGACGGTCAAAAAATAGAAGACATAGAGTGGATCAACGGAAAAATCACCGCAACCGTCATCAAGGACGAGGCGATCGATATGAATTTCGGGACAGGCGCCATGACCATCACCCCTTGGCACGACGCAACCGACTTCGACATCGCCGAGCGGCACCATCTCGACAAAGAACAGATCATCGGCTACGACGGGAAACTCCTCGACATCGCCGGAGAATTTTCTGGCATGGATATCGTCGAAGCACGAGAAAAAATTGTCGAAAAACTCAACACAAAAAATCTTATCGTTAAAACCGATGAAAGCTATCTGCACAATATCGCCGTCAACAGCCGCGGTGGTGGCATCATCGAACCACAAATCAAAGAGCAGTGGTTCATAAACGTCAACAAAGAATTCGAACAAGACGGAAAAAAATCAACGCTGAAGTCACTCATGCAAGAAGCCGTACGTTCCGGCAGAGTAAACATCATTCCAGAACGGTTCCAAAAAATTTATTTTCATTGGATAGACAATCTTCGCGACTGGTGTGTATCCCGACAAATCTGGTTCGGACATCGAATACCGGTGTGGTACTGTGAAAGTTCAAAATTCAAAAATAAAAATTCAAAATTGGAATGCCAAAATCCAATTGTTTCAGTTGATGCAATTTCACAGTGTCCATATTGTGATGGAAGCATTGAACAAGATCCCGATACACTCGACACGTGGTTCTCTTCCGGACTCTGGACATTCTCAACACTTGGATGGGGTTCGAATGAAAAGAAATGGCAACAGGAAAAAATTTATCACCCAACCAGTGTTCTCGAGACGGGCTATGACATTCTCTTCTTTTGGGTGGCTCGCATGATACTCATGTCAAAATACTTGCTCGGCGAGGTTCCTTTTAAAACCGTCTACCTTCACGGACTTGTGCGCGACGAGAAAGGTCGCAAAATGAGCAAGTCGCTCGGCAATGTGATCGATCCGCTCGACATGACTGCAAAATACGGCACCGATGCCGTTCGCCTCTCGCTCGTCATCGGCGGAACACCCGGAAACGACATTCGTCTTGGCGAAGAAAAAATTGCCACCTTCCGCAACTTCACCAATAAACTCTGGAATATCGGACGATATGTTATCCAGCAGCCAGCAAAAGAAGAAACGTCAAATGTCAAATGTCAAATGTCAAAAGCTGTCTCCTCTGCCGACCATTGGATTCTTTTCCGACTCGACAAAATCGTCAATGAAGTGACGCGACTTCTTGAAAGCTACCAGTTCTCGCTCGCCGGAGAGATGCTCCGCGACTTCACCTGGAACGATTTTGCCGACTGGTATGTTGAGATTCACAAAATTGAAGGAAATAATGCGGTGCTTCGATATGTATTCGAAACACTGTTGAAACTCTGGCATCCCTTCATGCCCTTCGTCACCGAAACGCTCTGGTCATCTCTCGGAAAAGAACAACTTCTTTTGGTAACACCCTGGCCAAAGGAGGGGATAACGGTTGATACTTCCGAATTCAAAGCCGGTGAGTTCGAATACTCTCTCCGCGAACCGATTACGGAAATACGCGCCGTCCGCGCCGCTCGACGCATCCCCGCTTCCGAAAAGCCCGTGTTTATCATCCGGAAACTCGAACAATACGACATGGCAACGCCGGAAAATACTCGGAAAATCCTCGAGGGAAGCAAGGCGCTTTTTCTTCGCCTCGCGCATCTCAAGGACATTCGTTTTTCCGAAAAGTCCGGAGAAACATTTCCGGACGGCGCGCCCACCATAACGACACGACACTTTTCCGGCATACTTTTCTCCGAGAATGTCTCCGATCTGAAAGAAATAACACGAGAACAAAACCGCCTCGAATCGGAACGCGCAAAAATCGAAATCTTCATCAAGAATACCGAAGCTCGACTCAAAAACGCCGAATTCCTCAAAAAAGCGCCAAAGGCACTCGTTGAAAACACCCGAAAACTCCTCGCCGAATCGAAACAAAAATGCGAAACCCTTCAAACCGCCCTCGACAAACTCATTAAACACTGATCATTTCCGCCAGCTGGCGGACCCGTCAAATGTCAATTGTCAACTGTTAATTGTTGTTATGATCTACGCTCTCGTCCGCGGATGGCTCGCCGGCATGGCGGCGGTTCTTATCGAAATTCTTCTCGCGGCGATCATGTTCGTCCCAGATATTTCGTCGCCATCACTCATGAAAATGTCCGCGATCGCGACCCTTCCCGTCGGACTCATCGTTCTCCTCGAAGAAGGATTGAAGTTCGCGGCGCTCCGTGGCATTAGCGCGGAAACCATTCCGTTTTTTCGAAACGCCATTTTCAAGGGACTCCTGGTCGGCTTCGGTTTTGCCCTGTTCGAAATCTGTCTCAAGATCCTCTTCCGCGGGGAGGTAAGCGACAATATCATTTCTCTCGGCGCAATAAGCGGCGGCCTTCTTCACATAGTAACCGGCGGTATCCTCGGCATCGCATGGTTTTTCCGCACAAGAAATCGCCTCCCATTCCTCTTCCCGATACTCTTCTTCCTTGCCGTGTTTCTCCACGCTCTCTACAATATATTCCTCACTCCGCTCCTCCTCGAGAAATTCTCATGATCGCTTGCGAAAATATTCCGATTTCGATATACTGAACGCAGTTGTAGTTCAAATAATCTTAGAAAAAAGAACACCCTATGACAAAACAAAAACAATCTTTTTTTGAGCGACTGACGGGAGCGCGAAGTATTGAAGAACCACAATCCCAAATCCCCATATTCGAGGAATCGGCCGAGGAGGTCATCGAAACCTATCGCGGACCCCAGACGTCGCACACTCTGCAAACTGCGCTTCCGGAAGAGCCAATGTGGACGGGATCGACGGAGAACAACACTTCACCGGATGACGGCGCCGAGGGACAGCTCACCATCGATGTCTATCAGACAGACGAGGCGATCGTAATCAAATCAACCATCGCCGGCGTCAAGCCCGAAGACCTCGATGTCGCCATCAACAACGACATGGTTACCATCAAGGGGGAGCGCAAAAATGAAGAAGATGTTCCGGACGGGAATTATTATTATCAAGAGTGCTACTGGGGACCATTCTCTCGTTCCATCCTCCTCCCGGTCGATATCATCGCGGACAAGTCCGAAGCCTCGCTCAAAAACGGCATTCTCACGATAAAGCTTCCTAAGGCCGACACCACCAGGATCAAAAAGATTCAGGTTCGCGGGTTCTAAACCTCTCGCGCGCGATGCGCGAGTGCTCGAGAGGCCGGCTTGTTTTCGCGCAAGCCGGTTTTCTCGACGGTGCAAATCCCTATGGCACTGTCGCAAAATAAGTTAATCAGTTCCATACGCCGAAGTTCTCATTCTATCTTCAAGTTAATGGTAAAAGCGTGCAAGTTATTTTGCGACGATGCCTATGTCTTTGAAACGATTCTTTTTTGCTTTTTTCTTCGCGGTTATCGCGGGAATTTTCCCGTTCCCGTTTCTTGCGACCGCCAAAACCATCGTCATTCCTTTCGCGCCGGACACCATTCGACTCAATTGGGACGGCAATGAAGAATCGGTCTCCCCGGAAATCATCGCTTCGTGGTTTGAACCGAGAAACACTCTTCAGTTCCAAAGAGAGATGGAAACGGAGGCGCTCTCGCCGAAACTCTGTCCGTGGACCGCTTTTTTTTGCGACTTCTCCCTTATTCAAGAAACACGGTACTCGATCAATTCGAAAACGATCTTTTCCTTCAATGAAGATTCGGCAAAAAACTTCCTCGCCGATCTCCGAGAGCGTACGCGGCAGCACCCGATCGATGCCATCTTTACTGCCGACCTCGACGGAACCGTCTCCGCCTTCGCGCCAAGTCGCGACGGATCCGAAATAGACATTGAATCGGGAATGCGCACGCTCAAAAAGGCGATCGTCGATTCAACCGAAAAAGACCTCGATGTCTCCCTCCCGACACTTCCCCTCCGACCCCGAATCACCTCGACGGACGCCGATCGCCTCGGCATCACGAAGTTTTTGGGAGAGGGGCGAACGAGCTTCGCCGGCTCCCCCAGGAATCGCGTCTTCAACATCAATCGAGCGATTGAACAGTTTCAGGGCATTCTCATCGCGCCAGGAGAAGAATTTTCCTTCGTGGAACACTTGGGTGAAGTGGACGGCGAGCACGGGTATCTTCCCGAGCTCGTCATCAAGCGCGGTGAAACGCTTCCGGAATTCGGCGGCGGCATTTGTCAAGTCTCAACCACCATTTTCCGCGCCGCCCTCAATACGGGACAAAAAATCACCGAACGGCGTAATCACGCCTATCCCGTCCAATACTACAAACCCTATGGCATGGACGCCACTATTTACATCCCCAAACCTGATTTCAAATTTATCAACAATACGCCCGAGCATATCTTGATCCAGGTCGCCATCGAAGAAAAAGAACTCGTATTCCGTTTTTACGGAACGCCGGATGAACGAAAAGTGGAAATAGAGGGGCCGCACATTACCGCGCGGACGCCGGAGGGTGGCATGAAAACCGTCTTCACGCAAAAAGTTACCGCGGCGGACGGAACCACCCTCATCGAAGACACCTTCAAAAGCAGTTATGAGTCCCCGAGCAAGTATCCGCACCCGGGCGAGGAAAAACTCACGGAAAAGCCCGCGAACTGGTCCGAGAAACAGTGGAACGCCTACGTTGCAACCGGCGCGCTTCCGCGTTGACGAACGAGCTGTCTTTTGATAGTATTCAAATACTTTCCCGAACGGAAAGCTTTGTTTGTTGTCTGTTGTTTGTTAGTTGTTAGCCCTCATAGCTCAATTGGCAGAGCAGTTGGCTCTTAACCAAACGGTTCCAGGTTCGACTCCTGGTGGGGGCACAGAAAAAAACACGACAGCGATCGCCCCGATAGCTCAACGGATAGAGCAGGGCTCTTCTAAGGCCTTGATGGGAGTTCGATTCTCTCTCGGGGCACACAAAAACAGAAATCTCCAGCGGGGTGACTATCGTTCAATGGTAGGACGGTGGTTTGTGGAACCATCAACGAGGGTTCGATTCCCTCTAGTCACCCCAGTGGAGATTTCTTCCAAAGCGCTCGTAGCTCAGCGGATTAGAGCATTTGGCTTCGGACCAAAGGGTCGCAGGTTCGAGTCCTGCCGAGCGCACTAACAAATTGAAACATCAAAAAACCGCCCCGAAAAAAGAGGTGGTTTTTTGATTTTCTTTTTTGAGACAATCAGGCTCCCCGCTTCTGCAAATATTCGAGGATGCTTTTTGCGGCGATGGCGCCTTCGGAGGCGGCGGTGACGATTTGGTGAAAATGATTGGAGTTCGTCGTGATATCCCCCGCGGCAAAGACTCCCGAGACACCGACCCCCTGATCGGGCGTCGTCTCGACATATCCCAGACGATCAAGGGTCGCACCGAGATCCGACAGGAGCTTGGTATTGGGAACGAGCCCGATTTCAATGAAAATTCCGTCAACCGAAACCTCGGATTTCCCATCGAGAGGACGACTCAAAACGAGCGACTCGAGTTTGACATTTCCTTTCGCCTCCTTCACTTCCGTGTCAAAAACAACGCGGACATTTTTTTTCGAAAAAAGGAGGTTTTGCCAAAACTTCTCGGCGATCATTTCCGGCTCGCGCACCATAACGACGACACTCGAACAGATATCGGCGAGGTACGCCCCCGCTTCCGCGGCGCTGTCTCCGCCCCCCACCACGGCGACGCGCTTCCCTCTGAAGAAAAATCCATCACAGGTGGGACAAAACGACACACCCTTCCCCGCGAATTCTTGTTCGCCCGGAATGCCGAGGTGCCGATGCTTCGTGCCGGTCGCAATAAGCACCGTTTTGGCTTCGAACGATTTCTCTCCCGCGACGACCAAAAAGTTTCCGCTCTTTTGTTTCTCGATGCGTTCAACAGAGACCGGCAGAATATCAACGCCGTAACTCTTCGCGTGATCCGCCATGGCGTCGGCAAACGTCTGCCCCTTGATTTCTTTGGTCCCGATCCAATTGCCCACATCAAAGGTCTGCGTCAAAAGCCCGCCCGCGACTTCGCCGAGGACAATGTGTTTCAATCCGTAACGAGAGGCATACACGGACGCCGACAACCCCGCCGGTCCCGCACCGATAATAATGAGATCGTACATAATTTGGTTTTTTCGTTGTTTAGTTTTTTCGTTGTTTTGTTACTCTGTTTTTCAGATGTATTTATATGACCAAACAACCAAAGAACAAAACAACCAGACAACTAATGTATCGCGCTCGCCACCGCCTTGACCACTCTCTTGTCAAAGGGCGACGGAATAATCATCTCCGTCGTCGGTTTTGAGACGAGTTTTGCAAGCTTTCGTGCCGCCTGAACCAACATCTCGTCGGTGATATCGCGAACAGAATGGTCGAGCGCACCGCGAAAAATTCCCGGAAAGCCGAGGCAATTGTTGATCTGGTTGGGAAAATCCGACCGCCCCGTCGCGACAACCGCCGCCCCCGCCCGTTTCGCCTCGTTTGGCATGATTTCCGGCACAGGATTCGCGAGCGCGAAAACAATCGGATTTTTTGTCATCGTTTTGATCATCGCGGGCGTCACGGTCTTTCCTTTGGAAACGCCGACGAAAACATCGGCTCCAAGGAGCGCCTCCGCAATGCTGCCCGAGAGATTTCGCGGATTCGTCGAGTCGAGAAGTTGCTGTTTAAAGGCGTCGAGATCGGTACGATCTTTCGAGAGAATGCCTTTGCTGTCGAGGACGACCACATCGCGCGCACCGCCCAAAAGAAGGAGATCCGCAATCGCGTGCCCCGCGGCACCCGCGCCCGCAATCACGATCCGCGCCGATTCAATTTTCTTCCCGACCACCCGAAGCGCGTTCAAGAGTCCCGCCAAAACCACCATCGCCGTTCCGTGCTGATCGTCGTGAAAGACGGGAATGTCGAGCAGTTCTTTGAGTCGCGCTTCCACATCGAAGCACCGCGGCGCCGCGATATCCTCGAGGTTAATTCCACCAAAGGTCGCTGCGATTCGCGCGATCGTTTCGACGATTTCCTCCACATCCTGCGTCGCGAGCACAATCGGCACGGCATCCACGTCGGCAAATGTCTTGAAGAGCATCGCCTTCCCTTCCATCACCGGGAGCGCCGCAATGGGTCCCACGTTCCCGAGTCCCAACACGGCCGATCCGTCGGAGACAATCGCAATCGTGTTGCGTCGAATCGTATAGTCTCGCGCTTTCCCGGGAAATTTCGCAAGGTACGACGACACCGCCCCCACACCGGGAGAATAGTAGAGACTCAAATCGGCCGAATTCTTCACGGAAACCTTCGAAATAACTTCGATTTTCCCGTGAAGTTTTTTGTGCGCAAGGAGCGCGCGCTTGCCGATATCGTTTTTGGGAGTTGCCATATGCATTTTCATCCTCAATCGTTCGGACAGTGTATCATATCCGTCATTCCGAGTCCATTTCCGATATTTCAGAAGACATTTTTTCCAGTATTCGTTCCGCTCGCACTTTCTCTTCCGCGGGAAGCGGTTCAATCACAAGGCGAGACGAGGAGGTTTCAAAGCCGTTTCTCGAAACGGTGTTGTTCCCGATGAGCTTCACCGTTCGAAGAAAAGAACCCATAAGGAAGAGTGCGTCATCTCCTTCTTGTTGCTCGCCTCCCAAGAGTGAAGCGTTCTTCGAAATCAAATCAACTCCATAGCGCACCACATCCCATAACCCCGCCAGAACCACGAAAGAATTCTGATAGCTCGCATTCGAAAAATCACTCCGGACTTTTTGGTAAAAATCACTGTGAGCGAGTTTTTTTTCGGTCCCGCCCGGACCCATTTCGCGGAGAAACGCTTGCACCGCGGCAAAGTGCGTCCCCAGAACCAGAACATTGTCTTTGAATCCAAAATCGAATGACATCAACGAATACGGAAACTCACTCGAGAGTTTGAATGAATATATTGTTCCTTCAGGCGTCGTCGTTTCGGTGATGTGGGCGGAATTTATTATACCTTCAAGTCTCTCTTTCTCTACCTGTGTACGCTTCCCAACAGATATTTCACACGCTCTCAGGTTTTTATAACCATCACCAAAGTACTCAAAACAATCAGAAACTCCCCCGCTTTCTCTGTTTTCAAGAATGTTCTTTTCTTCAAGAAATTTACCACGAACAAACTCGACTATCCTTTCAATTACCGCGCGAACCGCCTGCGGATCATCCACGCGAGCAACAAAAACACCTTCCGGTTCGGCGCTTCCGGCGGTCAGGACCGAGAAAGCAACGCTGTCAGAAAGATGATCGATCACGTCCCGCTCGATATCGATTGTCGTTGCTTTTTGAATATTGCTCCGCATTTCTTCCCATACCTCTCGTCCCGTGTCCGTCAAACGAGTACGCTTGAAATCATAGAAGCGATTCTTTGGTCCGTCATTTTCCGAAAAAATATTGAGCCATTTGCTGTCGGCTTTTTGGGGAACGAGACTGGAAAATTTTTCTCCTTCCGGTTTTCCGACGAGAGATTCGCTCTCCGTTTTGTTGGTCCAGCGCGCATCAATGCCCGTCTCGGTAAACCCGAGCGACCAGCCGAGAACAATGCGTTCCGGATAACGGAACCATTCCGGCACATCAAGACACGAATTTCCCGAGCATGACGGCTTCTGAAAAAAAGAATCGGAAGCGACATTGAAATACCCGATAACGAGCGCCTCCGAAATCGCCGGACCCCCGAGTTCGTCCCGCACCAACCGGAAATCGGCATTGTCGGCGAGCGTCGCCACCGGCTTCTCGAACATAAACAGTTCCATCGCG
>JAYRSG010000064.1:0-16371 GCA_041920175.1 Candidatus Moraniibacteriota bacterium
CTTTTTTGTAGCGCTTTCATTCTTTTCCTTCCCTTTCTTCCGCTGTTGTGTTTTGGTTTTCATAGGCGATTTTGATTTTCGCCTCTATTGTAGCAAAATGGCAGAAGATGGGGAGGGATTATTCAACAAAGCCAATATGAAATGTGAAAACGACGGAGGAAAAACATCTGACTCTATTGTATGCATTTTTGACAAAAAAGAAAGTCGGACACCAAGGTGTCCGACCATGTCTCTATTTAGCTGAAACTGAAGACTTTCCGAAAACAAAAACCTCTATCTTCCGAGAAGTTCCCCGCTCTTCTTTCGTAGGTTCTTATCATCTGAACAAGTCTGTTCATTTCCTCCATGGTTGCCGAGAGTTTTTTTATGAGAATGTCTCGTCTTTCCTTTATGTATTGCTCCATATCGGAAATTGGAACGGCGCAAAAATTTGTTGCGAGTCGTCCCTCAAGGACAGCCTGAACACATTCCGGAAGATTGGATCGGGTTACTTCAAAACCGCCGTCTGGTTTTTTGGAGATGCCCGTGGTGACAAGGTGGAATGGAGAGAGTGGAAATGGTTCGAGCGTGTCCAGTCGGGTTGTTTCAATGTACGAAATTTCTCCTCCGTTTACATATTCAACCAAATACGGAACGCCTTTGGGAAGATCGGTATAATTCAGACCGGTATGAAACCATATGAGTCGATCGTTGGGTTGAATATGTTGTAGCGCCCCTTGAATCAATTGATTTTTTTCTTCTGTGATCGATCGTGTTCGCATGTTCATAGCGCCTCCTTTTTTCTGGCGCGAATGGTAAAAAACTTCCCCAAGTGAAGCGTATTTCCTGGAAAAAGTCAATGAGCGTTTTCTTCACGAGTCTGGAATAATTCCAAACTCTTTGAGCATCTTGTCGACGATGGCAAGGAAGGCACTTTCGGTCATGGGGCAACCGGGGACGCGCTCGTCGACGGTGACGACTTCGTCGAGCTTCTTGACTTTTTCGCCCTGATTGAAGCGGTCGAGAAGAAATTTGATTTTGTCTTGGAGTTCGGGCGGGAAGCTGTTTCGCTGGGCAGAGGGCATTCCCGTACAGGCGCAGGCGCCGATTGCGACCAATTTTTTGGACTTCGCGCGGATTTCTTTGAGTTTTGTTTCTTGTTCCGCGGAATTGATGGCACCTTCGACGAAAGCGACGTCGAGTTCGTCCAAGATATTTTTGGTCTGGAGGACGCGCGCGTGACGAATGTCCAGGACCTTCCGCCACGTTTCGAAGTGATCGTTCATGACTTCGGTAAAGATCACCGTGCTGTCTTCGCAACAGGTGAAGGTGAACCATCCGATCCGGAGTTTTTTGTTTGTTGGCTCCATAGTACCAATATGGTAGCATGATTTTAAGGAGGATTGTAGAGACGCAAGATTTTGCGTCTCTTTGCGACACGATTTATGCTGTTGTTATGTACTTTTTCTTTCGATTCATTCGAAATACGATGTTGTCTCTCGCGGTTTTGGCGTCTTCGTTTGCGTTGGTATTTGCCGTGAAGACGGGGCGGGCGCCAACGATCGACTCGTCGCGCGAAGTGTTGTCAAAAATGATTCCGGCGCTCGACGATTCGTGCCGGTTTCCGATTTTGTATCAGATCGGCGCGATTGATCCGAGCTTCCATTTTTCGACGGAAGAGCTTGCGAGCGCGCTTCGCGAAGCGGAAACATTGTGGGAGACGGGCGTCGGTCGCGATCTCTTTGCGGCGAGCGAAAGAGGGGCGGCGATTCCCGTCAATCTCGTTTACGACGATCGGCAGGAACGGACGGACTCGATCAAAGAAGTTTTTTCCGATATTGAAACCCGGAAGGCGGAATTTGAGAAATTGCGGGGCGAATATGAGACGGCCGCAAAAGAATTCGATCGGAAGAAAGAGGAATATGAATCCGGTGTGAAGCGGTATGAAGAGAATGTGGCGGCGTACGAATCCCACGTCAAAGAATATCACGATCGACTTTCATCGTATGAGAAACAGGTGATCGAATGGAATGCGGGCGGGGGAGCTCCGACAGATGAGTATGAGGCGTTGGAAGATGAACGGAAAGCACTGAAACAAGAAGCGTCTGATCTTCCAGATGAGCGCGATGATTTGAGCGACGAGAAGCGGTCGATCGAGAAGGAGTTTCGCGCAGTGAATGCGCTTGCGGGAAAAGTGAATACGCTTGCCGGGAGTCTCAATCGTTTGGCCGCCGCGCTCAATATGACGGTTGATTCGTACAACCGGGTTTTTGGAACGCGCGAAGAGTTTACGACCGGACTCTATACGCGCGACGAATCGGGAGAGCGTATCGATGTGTTTCAGTTTTATGATCGCGCCGATTTGGTCTTGATTCTCGCGCACGAGATGGGGCACGCGCTCGGGGTCGGACACGCGTCGGAGGTGTCATCAATTATGTATCCGTCGGTCGGCGAGCAGGAGCCGTCCCTCTCGGAGGAGGATCGAAGATTATTTGCGGAAGCGTGCCCGATGTGACTTTTTGAAATTTTTGTCAACGTTGACAAAAGAATTTCGGATGAGTACCATGGAGTTTCATCCGTCTCTATTTCGGGAACGTCTTTTTTGTTTCATTCGGAAAACAATCGGAATCGGAGGCATTCCAG
Source organism: Candidatus Moraniibacteriota bacterium (assembly GCA_041920175.1). Lineage (GTDB taxonomy): Bacteria > Patescibacteriota > Minisyncoccia > Moranbacterales > UBA1568. Next base: position 2,623 of record JAYRSG010000064.1, read on the forward strand.
AAGTTTCCTCAATGGTTGAAACAGTCGTCCGCGAGCGAAGTCCATGCAACGGGAGCGCCTTTCGGTTATTGTGCCGACACTGAATGAGGAGGGGAATGTGGCGGAACTCGTTCGTCGTCTCGATGTGTCTTTGCGTACGGCGAATATCGAGTACGAGATTATTTTTGTCGACGATCATTCTCGAGACGGGACGCGCGTCGAAGCTCTTAAACTTCGAGAAACGTATCCCGTTTTTTTTCATCTCAAAAAAGGGAAAAAGGGAAAGGCGTACTCTCTTCTCGAGGGATTCGAATACGCGCGGTATGAGATGATCGCGATGATTGACGCGGATCTTCAATATCCGCCCGAGGCGATTCCGGAAATGGCGGCGGGGCTTCGCGGAGGTCTTGATATCGTGGTCGCCAATCGAGTTGATCGGGAAACGAGTTTTTTTCGGAAGGTCTTGAGTCGCGGGTTCGCGCTCGTTTTTTCAAAATTTCTTCACGGGCTCGATGTCGACGTTCAGTCGGGACTCAAAGTGTTTCGCGCGCGAATCGCGCGGGAGGTGAATATTGCGCCCGATCCGTGGACATTCGATCTCGAGTTTCTCCTCACGGCGCGAAACTACGGATACGTGATCGGCGGACATCAAATTTTTTTCGCCGAGCGGACATCGGGCGAGTCGAAAATCGTGTTTTGGAGAGCGATCCGCGAGATCGGATGGAACGCCGTGAAACTCCGTTTCCGCGATCGAGCCCCGCTTCATATCCGTCCCGAGAGTGCGAGAAAAGAGGAAGCGCGCGGAATGATCGGGGCGGGTTTCGCGCACGATCGGAAGCGATTTGTCACGCACTCGACGCTCTCGCACCACATTTCCGCGATTCATACGTTCGTGCCATGGCAAAAATGGCTCGTCGCGGTTTTCGTTGCGGGATTTTTTGTCGGAATTGCGTTTTGGCCGATGTCGACCCTCATTGCGGTGACGGCGATTTTGACGAGCATTTACTTTTTCGATGTTCTCTTCAACTTTTTTTTCGTGGCGCGGAGTCTCAAGAATCCGCCGGAAGTTTCATTTTCTCCGGAAGCGATTTCCGCGATTCGTGACGAGGAACTTCCGATCTATTCCATACTCTGTCCTCTCTATCGCGAGGCGCATATCTTACCGGGTTTCATCGAAGCGATCGGGAAACTCAATTGGCCCAAAGACAAACTCGAGGCGCTTCTTCTTCTCGAGGAGAACGACGAGGAAACGATCGCCGCGGCGCACGCGATGGCGCTTCCGTCCTTTGTTCGAACGGTCGTCGTGCCGCATTCGGAGCCCAAGACGAAACCGAAGGCGTGCAATTACGGACTTTCGATGGCAAGAGGCGATTATGTCGTTATCTATGACGCCGAAGATATTCCCGATCCCCTCCAGCTCAAGAAAGCCTATCTCGGCTTTCGGACGCTTCCGCGGAGCGTGTGGTGCCTCCAGGCGAAGCTCAACTATTTCAACGCGAATCAAAATGTTTTGACGCGTCTCTTCACCGCCGAGTATTCTCTCTGGTTCGACGTGACGCTTCCGGGATTGCAGTCCGCTTCGACTTCCATTCCTTTGGGCGGCACGAGCAATCATTTTCGTCGCGAAGATCTTCTCTCGCTCGAAGGGTGGGATCCCTTCAATGTGACGGAGGACTGCGATTTGGGCGCACGAATTTTTACTCGAGGATATCGAACGGCGATTATCGATTCGGTGACACTCGAGGAGGCGAACAGTCGTATCGGAAACTGGATTCGCCAGCGTTCGCGATGGATCAAGGGGTATATGCAGACCTACCTGGTCCATATGCGACAGCCTGTTTCATTTTTCCAAAAAAACGGCATTCACGCGCTTATTTTTCAGTTCGTGGTCGGCGGAAAAATCGCCTTCATGCTTATCAACCCGCTCCTCTGGCTCCAAACGATTCTCTACTTTTCGTTTCGTTCCGTCGTCGGTCCCGCCATCGAGGCGCTCTATCCGAGCGTTGTCTTCCATATGGCGGTCATTTCGCTTGTTTTTGGAAATTTTCTCGCTATGTATTCCTACATGATCGGGTGCGCCAAGCGAGAGAAGTGGGATCTCATGAAGTGGGTGTTCTTGATCCCGTTCTACTGGCTCTTGGTTTCGGTCGCGGCGATCATGGCGACGTATCAGCTCTTTGTAAAACCGCATCATTGGGAGAAAACGACGCATGGGCTTCACCTCTTGAAAAAGCGAAAGGAAAAAAAGACGCCCGTTTCGGAAAAAACAAACGAAGTCGCGACTCGTGTTTTTCCCGAAGGAGTCTTTGCTTCTTTCGCTCGCGCGGTTTTTTCCGGGAGTGCCGATTTTTTTACCAAAATATTTGCGACACCTTCGTATTTTTCCGCGTTTTTTTCCCGTAGTCACACCTCAATTCAGAGCGTATTTTCCGGCGAATCCGCGGCGACGCTTCTTCGCTTTGCGCGGTCTCCGGAGGGATTTTTTGTCGGAGCGATGTTTGTTTCCAATGTCCTCAATTTTCTTTTCAATGCGTTTCTTGGGCGAGTGCTTTCGTTTGAAACACTCGGATTGATAACGCTTCTCAATACGCTTTGGTATCTCGCGCTCATTTTCATCAATCCGTTCGCGACGACGATCAATCGCGAATCGTCATATCTTTTCGCGAAAAACGGCGAGGAAGACGCTCGCGCTTTTTGGGCGTCGGTCTTGCGTACGGGACTTATCGCGTCGATTTTTGTGACGATACTGTGGCTTTTCGCCGTGCCGACGCTTTCCCGGTTTTTTCATGTTCGGGATCTTTTTCTCCTCATCTCGTTTGCGCCGCTCCTTGCCGGAGGACTGATCGCGTTCGGCAATTTCGGCTATCTTCAGGGTTCGCTTCGGTTTCGAGCGGCGGCATGTATCTCTCTCGTCGAATCCGTCTCGAAGCTTCTTCTCGCGGTCGCATTCGTTTTTTTGGGAAGGGGTGATGCCGCGTATCTCGCCATTCCCGGAAGCGTTCTTCTTTCGGCGTTTCTCTCGTTTTTCTTTCTTCCCGGATCGGTGGCGTCTCTTGCGAATCCGGTTCGATCCAAGGCGTTTCCTTTTGAGTTTTTTTCGGCGGCGATTCTCGTCACGATATCGACGGCAATGTTTACGACGGTCGACGTGCTTCTCGCGAAGCACTTTATGTCGGAGCGCGGCGCTGGCGAATATGCACTTCTTTCGCTCGTCGGTAAGGTCATATTTTTTCTCGGCACGATGCCGAATATGTTCATGGTGACATTTGTTGGTCGGAACAAAGGTCTCGGAAAAGGAACGAAAAACGTTTTCCGGACGCTTTACGCGTTCTCCGCGTTCATTGTTGCGAGCGGCGTTTTCATATTCGGGATCTTCGGCGATGTGTTCGCGACGTTTTTCTTCGGTGAAAAAATTCGAGAGATTTCACGGTTTCTTCCGCTCTATACAACGGCGATCGCATTCTTTACACTCTCAACGCTCATCGTTACCTATCATCTCGCGAGGAAGCGATACGTGTTTGTTCTTGCGGCGCTTTGTATGTCGCTTGCGGAAGCGGTGGGCATATATCGGTTCCACTGGTCCCTCGAGCACGTCGTTTGGGTTGTGTTTTTGTCGAGTTTTTTCGGATGGGTTCTTCTTGAAGCGCTTCACATTTTTGAACCGTCATTCAAATTTTTCGGCCGGGCGGTGAAGGACTTTCTCGGCGCGTTTCGAGGACGCTTTCCGCAAACGCTTCCTGTTCCTGGAAAAAAGCGCGTCCTTATTTTCAATTGGCGCGATACGAAACACGCCTATGGCGGCGGCGCCGAGGTGTATGTCGAAGAAATTGCGAAACGCTGGGTCGCGGAGGGACACGGCGTCACGATATTTTGCGGAAACGACGGGAAGTTGCCGCGACATGAAATTCGAGACGGAATCCGCATTGTGCGCCGAGGCGGTTTCTATCTCGTTTACGCATGGGCGTTTGTCTATTACTTCGCTCGATTTCGCGGAAAATATGACGTGGTCATCGATTGTGAAAACGGTATCCCGTTTTTTGCGCCGCTCTACGTGAAGGAGCCGATCGTTTGTCTCCTCCACCATGTGCATCAGCATATCTTTTTTCAATTTCTTCCGAAGCCTTTGGCGCTTCTTGCGAGTTTTCTCGAGAAGACGCTCATGCCTCTCGTGTACGCGCGCGTGCCATTTGTGACGGTCTCCACTTCGAGCAAGCGAAATATGGAAGCGCTCGGCATCGGGAAGGCGGGCATCAGCATCGTGCATCCCGGCGTCCGTCTTGATGAATTCACGCCCGCACCGAACAAAACCGATCGCCCAAACATTCTCTATCTCGGTCGCCTCAAGGCGTACAAGTCCGTCGATGTGCTTCTTCGGGCTTTCAAAGAAGTTATTGCCGAGCGGCCGGAAGCCAAACTCATTATCGCGGGCGACGGCGACGAGGAATCAACGCTCAAAAAACTCGCTTTCGAGGAGCTCCGTCTCGGAAAAGATCACGTTGAGTTTTTGGGACATATTTCCGAAGAACGGAAGAAAACACTCCTCCAAGAATCGTGGATGTTGGTGAATCCGTCGATGATGGAAGGCTGGGGGATCGTGGCGATTGAGGCGAACGCGTGCGGGACGCCGGTCATTGCGTCCGATGTGCCGGGACTTCGCGATTCGGTGAAAAATCCGCATTCGGGATTTCTCGTTCCCTACGGAAGCGAAGACGCGTTCGCTGAAAAAATACTCCTCCTCATTCGCGACCGGGAGCTCCGGAACAGTATGAGCCGCGGCGCGCGAGAATGGGCGGAAAACTTTGATTGGAATATCTCGAGCGCGCGGATGTTGGCGGCGATTTCCGTCGTTGACGATTCGAATACTCTATGAAACCATTTACCGTTACCATCGGCATTCCGGCATACAATGAAGAGGCGAATATCGCCTTCTTGCTTGAGGATCTTCTTCGGCAGGAGGAAGAAGGGTTTTCTCTGGATCGTATTTTCGTGTATTCCGACGGAAGTTCGGATGAGACGAATTCGATTGTTCGGTCGAATTCCGATGCCCGAGTCGAGCTTATTGTCGGTCCCGGGAGATTGGGACAATCTACCGGGCAAAATGTCATCATCGAGAAAACGAAAAGCGATTGTTTGGTCCTTATAAATGCCGATATGCAGGTGGACGACGCTCGTTTTATCGAGAAACTCACTCGTCCGATTGCCGAAGAAAAAGCGGATCTCACGTCTTCCGATTTGCGACCGCTCCCCCCTCGCGGATTTTTTGAAAGCGTTCTTGAGACAGGCTTTCATCTCAAGAATATTCTTTTTGAATCGTTTCTTGATGGGAATAATTTTTATACCTGCCATGGGGCGGCACGAGCGTTCAGTCGACGATTTTATTCGAATTTTCGATTTGCGAAGATTGCCGGAGAGGATGCGTATTCATATCTTTCTTGCATCAAGAGGGGATATGTCTATCGATACGTGAGAGACGCGGCGGTACTCTTGCGTTTGCCGGCAACGGTTTCGGACAATGATAAACAGAGCTTTCGTTTTTCGCGCGGGAGAGAGGTATTGTTTCGGGAATTCTCGGAAGCGTTTGTTCGAAAAGAGATGCGGATCCCATTTTTGGCGTATGTTCGAGGTTTTTTTCGCGCCCTTCCCGTTTTTTCGGCACATCCGTTTCGGGTATTGTGCTATGCGGTTGTCGTGGCGACAACGCGGATTCGTGCGATTTTTTCAGAGAGACCAACCGATGTGTGGGATGTTTCCATGACGTCTAAGCAGGTACGATAATACTTTTTCTATGGTTTTTTCCACTCGTCTTATTTCGGGAATTCGTCGGTGCGTATATTTGTTTCTTGCCGGGATTGATCGATTTTTTGGTCGGCGCGTCCCCATGATTGTTATTTTCGCGTATCACAGTATTGCGTCCGACAAGTGGCGATTCAGTATCGATCACGATGTGTTTGAGAAGCAAATAGAGCACTTGCTTTCCGTTCGGCAACCCGTTACGCTTTCCGAAGTTCGAAAACACATTACCGGAGAGTGCCCGATACTGTCACCGTCTTTTGTTATATGCTTTGACGACGGGTACGAGGATATTCTTTCGGTTCGCGAATTTCTCCATGAAAAGGGTGTCGTTCCGTCTGTTTTCGTTCTTTCTGATTCAGAGCATGCTTCCATCGGAGAGTTGGGAACGCGACGTGAATTTCTGAGTTCCGGGGAGATTTGCGAACTTTATTCCATGGGATGGGAGATCGGATGTCATAGCTCGACGCACGGGGATTTCTGGGCGATGTCTCCGGAGAAAATCCGAGAAGAAACGGTCGGCGCCAAACAAAAGCTTGAGTCTGAGCTTGGTTTTTCGATCCGTTTCTTCGCGTATCCGAAAGGGCGGTATACGGACGTTGTGAAAGCGGCGGTCCGCGACGCGGGATACGATCTCGCGCTCTCCATGGATGACGGATTTCTCTCGACCGAAACCGATCTTTTTGCCGTACCGCGCATTGGCGTGGATCGGACGCATTCGATGCGAGAGTTTACGATGCTGTTCACGTCCTCCGCCGTGCAATTTCGCAAGATGGTAAAGCGCTTCATAAATTTTTAGAAAAACTTGTATGACTCGAAAAAAGAGGGTTGTCGTTGAGGGGGAGTTGATTGATGATTATTACTCGCGGATTTTTTTTGAAAAGAATATCGGTCGTCTTTCCGAGTCGGCACTTCATGTTGATCGATATGAAGAAATGAAACTGATGAAATCGTCTTTTTGTTCTTGCGTGATTCTGGATAGGCTCCTGAACAAAGAGTATGAGTACGAGCGTGTCGTTGAGGAGGCAAGGCGAATTCTCGTTTCCGGAGGAACGCTTCTCGCCGCGCTTTCTTCGTGTGCGCCGAGTACGGGTCAATCCGAGAGTTTCTGGGGATTTACCATTGCATCGGCGCAACATATCTTTGGAAAATATTTCAGTGCCGAGAATATTCAAATAGCGAGTTTCGGCAATGTTCTTTCCGGACGAATGCTCTTGGAAGGAATTACCGCTTCAAAACTCCGAGCGGAAGAGCTCGATGATGTTGATCCGTTTTTTCCGGTTATTGTCGGCGTTATTGCTCGGAAAGAATAACATCGTTCTCCGATTTTTATGCTCAAAACATTCAAACAGTTTATCGGCAGGCAATTTCTGTATCCGAATGTCGCGATACCGTCCACTCGGGAACTTCGCGACGCGGTGGTTCTGGTGACGGGTGCGGGGCGCGGTATCGGCAAAGCAATCGCCGAAATGGTATACAAGAGCGGCGGACGAGTGGCGGCCATGTCTTGCTCTATGGGCGAGCTGAAAGAGTCTTTTTCGGATGTTGATTCGCACCGGTTTATTTTTTTTGAAGGAGATGTCTCCCGAGAGGAAGACGCGCGCGCTTTTGTCGGCTCCGCGCGGAGGGCTTTTAAAAGAGTGGATGTTCTCGTGAACAATGCCGGTATAAATATCGCGGAAAAACCGCTTGAAGAAATCTCTACGCGTGATTTCGATCAAATGATTTCCACGAATATTCGCGGAGCGTTTCTCCTCTCGAAAGAAGTGATTCCCCTCATGAAAAAAGCCGGGTCGGGGTTTATCCTGAATATCGGGTCAAAGATCAGTCACAATACGAATGTCGGTCCAAACAAATCGGTGTATGCTTTGACGAAATACGCGCTTGAAGGATTTTCTTTCGCGCTCAATCGGGAGCTGAAGTCGTCGGGCGTTCGCGTTTCGTGCCTGATGCCGGGAACGGTGAATACTTTCGCTTCTTTCGAGGCGAAGCGGTTCCTTTCTCCGTATCAGGTCGCGGAAATCGTTTGCATGATGATTCGACATAAAGACATCGATTTCGAGAGTATTATCTTTAAGTCGCGGAAACAAAATTTATGAGTTTCATGAGATTTCCCTATTGGATGGACGGTATTATGAAAGTGCTGGGCGTGATTCGCGCGAACATTATGCGGCGCGTGAGAAGCCGCGAGGCGTACCTGCGTTCGAGATCCCGACGGCCGATAAGCACGCGGTACGGGTTTGATCGCGGAAAGCCGGTTGATCGGTTGTTTATTGAACGATTTCTTGAGGAGAACAAGCGCGTGATTTACGGAAAATGCCTCGAAGTCGTGGATAATTCGTACACGCTCCGGTTTGGCGGAGATCGCGTTACAACGAGCGATGTGATCGATATATTTCCGACGGCGAAAGCGAATATTCACGGTGATTTGAGAAATCTTGCCGGTCGTATTGCCGATAATACTTATGACTGTCTTATTGTGACGCAAACATTCAATGTTATCGATGATTATCACGCCGCGATCGGGGAGTGTCGTCGAATCTTGAAGCCCGGAGGAACGCTTCTCGTCACCATGCCGACCGTCAGTCCCGCGTGGAATCTCTCGATTAATTTATGGAGATTTACCCCTCAATCATCGCGGTATGTTTTTGAAAAATTCTTCGATTCGGAGAAGGTTAAAATTTCGTCGCTCGGAAATAAAAAGATCGCCGAAGCTTTCTGGCTCGGCATGGCGGCGGAAGATATGAGTTCGGAAGAGCTTGATGCGTGCGACGAGTCATTTCCGGTTATTGTGGGAATAAAAGCCGTGAAGTAATTTTATGCGAAAAAAGCACATAGATGTCATCGAAAAATATTGCTATCCGGTTGCCGCGGGTATCGAAGTGAACATCGTGGAAACATACCGTGTTTTCGCGAAAAACGGCTGGGATGTCACGATGCATTCCTCGAAGGATACGCTTACCGAAAAGAATATTCTTTCCGACGCGGAGACGCATCGAGGCATGCGTATTCGACGATATCCTTTCACGTGTTTCGGGTATTTTCCTCGCATTGATTGGGTGCATACGGATGCCGTGTGTCTTCATAATTTCAACGTCGTTCCGCACTTTTTTATCATGTTCTCAACGCTTGTTCGCAAAATGTTCGGAAGAAAACGATACGCGCTTTTCTTAACGCCGCATGGCGGATTCAATCCCGAATGGTCCATATTTCCAAAGTGGCAGGTGATATTGAAACGAACCTACCATTACACGCTTGGCGCGTGGCTTATCAACCATTCGGTTGACGGCGTCCGGGCGGTGTCGGAATGGGAACGGCGAGAAATGATTCTGCATGGCGTCAGAGAGAGTCTGGTCTCCGTCATTTCAAACGGCCTTGAGGATGAGGCGTTTGGCGATGTGGACGGCGAGGCGAGCGAAATCGTGAAAGAGAGGGTGCGATCGTGGGGACGATATCTTATTCAGGTTGGACGTGTTTACAATATCAAGAACTATGAAACGGTGCTTCGCGCGCTTCCGGACATTCCCTCCGATGTGAAATTCGTCGTTGTTGGGCCCGAGGCGGATGTTGCGTACCGAAAAAAATTGCAAAGGCTCGCCAAAAAGCTCGGTGTTTTTCATCGTCTTGTTTTTACGGGGGTCATTCGCGGGTATGACAAATATTACTGCATCAAGCACGCGGAAATGATGGTGCATATGGCAATCTGGGAAAGCTTTTGCAATGTCGTTCACGAAGGCATGAGTCAGGGACTGGTCTGCATTGTTGCGGACAATACCGCGCTCCCGCTTCTCATTCAGGATGGCGTCAATGGATTTGTTTTGTCGACACGAGACAGTGAAGCGCTTGCACGTAAGGTAACATTCGTTCTCAACAATAAAAATTCCGACGAGGTTCGGCGCATACGGGAATACAATTGGAAATACGGTCGGGATAATTCGTGGGAAAGCGTCGCCCAAAAAATGGAAACATGGTATGAAAAAAATATTTCCGAAATTCGAAATGTTTCATGATATTGAAACGATACGTACCTTCTTTCGTCGGCGATTGCCATATTTTCCGACCGTGTTTTTTTGCGTGTTTATGATGTTGGTTTTCGCGTTCGCGATTCGCGGGCTTCCGGGGAACCCGACGGCGGAGGAATTGATGGCGACGGAAGCATGGCGTTCTGAGGGACCACTCGAACTTTCCCCTGAACGGGGGCGATTCGCGCTTCTCTATTCGATCGTCGAAGACGGAACGCCTTTTTTTTCACTTCCGGTCGCGCGTCTTGCGACGCCGGACTTGGCGATGAATTCCGATGGGAAATTTGTGTCGCTCTTTGCGCCGTTTCTCTCATTTCTTCTCATCCCCGGGTATTTCATCGGGAAAATGTTGGGTGCCTCTGTTCTTGGCGCGACAGCAGTGATCGCGTTCTTTGCGATCGGAAATGCGATGCTCATTCGCGCGATCGCGATGCGACTTGGAGCGAGAAATTCTTCGGCGTCTTTGGGCGCGCTCGCCTTTCTTTTCGGAACGCCGGCATTTGCCTATGGGACGACGCTCTATCAGCATCATGTCTCGGTCTTTCTTCTTCTCCTTTCGATTGCTTCGCTTCTTTGGTGGAAAGACTGGCGATCGCTCGTCGTGGTCGCGTTCTTTGCGGGGGTATCGGTGTCGCTCGACAATCCGAACGTGTTTCTTTTTGCGCCGATTATTTTCTGGGCAGTGACGAGGATTTTCTGGGTCAAACAGTCGGAAGACGGCTCAAAGATTATTCTCTTTCGTCCTCTTCGGATTTTTTCGTTCGTTTTCGCGATTGTTCCGTTTGGAATATTCCTGTGGTATAACCTGTCGGTGAATGGTGATCCACTTCAGCTTTCCGGGACGCTTCCCGCCGTGCCGGCGATTTCCGAGGATGGTCGAGCGCTTTTGTATGATCCGAATCAACGAACAAAGGATATTTCAGAAACGACCTCGGCGGAGAAGACAGCGGTCGGATTTTTTGAGACACGCGCCCTTCTCAATGGTTTCTCTATTCATATTGCGAGTCCTGACCGAGGAGTAATTCGATTTGCGCCGGTTATACTTTTGGGCATCGCGGGACTTTTTGTTTTATATCGCAGGAAAAAAACAACGGTGGCGAATGTACTTGTCGGCGTTTCACTGACGACCCTTCTTCTCTATTCGCTCTGGGGCGATCCGTGGGGCGGGTGGGCGTTCGGATCGCGCTATCTCATTCCCGTCTACGCAATGCTCGGCATCAGTCTCGGAATCGCACTCGAGGAGTGGCGGCGGTCAAAAATATTTCTCGCTCTCTTTTGCGCGCTCTTTGTTGTTTCTATCAGTGTCAATACTTTGGGAGTCGTGACGTCGAATGCCAATCCTCCGCAGATTCAAGTGTTGGAACTCGAAGCGCTTTCTGGAAAAGAAGAGAAATATACCGTGGCGAGGAATTGGCAGTATCTTCACGAATCCGGCTCCAAGTCTTTTTTTTATCAGACAGTGGCTTCTCGATTTATGAGTGCTGAGTCGTACTATGTTTCTCTGGTTCTCCTCATACTTCTTTTTTCCATCATTTTGTTTCTCGGCTTGGTTCGTCGCGGAAATCCTGAAGCACATCGCATATGAAATTTTTTGGAAAAAAATCTTTTCACTTTGAATGGCGTCTTTCGATCGACAGACTCGTTTTTTTTCGATCGTGGATGGATCGTTACAGTGTCGTTCTCGTTGCGGTGTCGCTTTTCGTTTTCTCCGCACTGGCATTTGTTTTCTATTTTCAAAACGGCTTGGGGCTTGCTTATAACGACGCGCGGTCGCACCTCGATATCGGGCGACGGGTCGTCGAGGGGCTTCGTCCGGGATTCGCGCAGTTGGGAAGCGTGTGGCTTCCCTTGACGCATCTCTTGATGGCGCTCACGATCTGGAACGATTTCATGTGGCACTCGGGACTCGCGGGCGCGATCTGGTCTATGGCGGCCTTTGTCGGGACGGGGGTTCTCATCTTTCTTTTTCTCGAGGAGCTCGGCGTCGGGATTCTCGGGCGGCTTGTCGGTGTCGCGATTTTTGCACTCAACCTCAACATTCTCTATCTCCAATCGACGGCGATGACGGAGCTCGTGCTCTTGGGGACGATGACGGCGGCGTGCTATTTTCTTCTCCTCTGGTTTACGCGGCGGACGATATTTTTTCTTCTCCTCTCGGCGTTTTTCGTGATGCTTTCGACGCTTGTTCGCTATGACGGGTGGTTTCTTCTCTTTTTTGTATCCCTCATGATTTTTGTCTCCGCGTGGACGTCGGGCGGATACAAGAAAGCCGAGGGAATGTTCGTGCTCTTTGCGACGCTCGGGGGGTTCGGAGTGTTCCTCTGGTTTTTGTGGAATCTCCTCATTTTCGGCGACCCGCTTTTTTTTGCTTTCGGTCCCTATTCGGCGCATACCCAACAACAGGATCTCGAGGCGGCGGGCGTTCTCCCTACGAAGGGCGATTGGTTTCTTTCGGCGAAAATGTATTTTTATGCGCTCGCGTACAATACGAACGCGTTCATACTTTTTTTGGGAGTCGCCGGTTCGGTATGGCTTTTCTTCGAGCGTCGTCTTTCTCCGATGGTTCGCCTTGCAACGCTCGCGCTCTTCGCGCCGCTTCTCTTCAATGTTCTCGCGCTCTTTCTTGGGCATTCGGTACTTTTCATTCAGGGGCTTTCGGGGAACACGTGGTTCAATGTGCGTTACGGCATTATGATGATGCCGTCGGTTGCGATTTTCGTCGGCTTCCTCGCTCACAAGGCGGTCGGACTTCGTCCCGTTCTCATCGGTCTTTTGGCATTTGTTCTTTTCTTCCAGTTTGCAAGCGAGGATGCCGTGACGATCGATGATGGACGCGTCGGATCGAGTCAAAAGAACGTGACGGAAATTTCGGGGTGGCTTCGGGAGAATGCCGGAACGAACGACGACGATCTTATTCTCATTTCCGCCGCGTCACATGACTCGATTATTTTTTCGTCCGGACTGCCGATGAAACGATTCATTCACGAAGGAACGGGACCTTACTATGAGAGCGCCATCCGAAATCCCGATCATTGGGCGCGTTGGATCGTTACTCGGACGAACTCCGACAGCGACTCGACCTGGCGGCTTCTCAAGGATACCGTTGGATTCCGCGAACGGTACCGGCTGATTGACTCCTATCCTTTCGCCGATATCTACGAATTGAAGCCGGAATACGAAGGAGGACTTATTGCTGATCCGGATCGATGGTGAACGGTATTCCATCTTGTGGTATGGTTATTTCATGAGGTTTTTCTTTCCATTTTTCTTTTTCGTCACGGTGTTTTTCGGAGTCGGATTTTCGTCGCTTCTTTTTTTGTCTTCGCGCGAGTCCGTCGTGACCATATATCCGAAGCCGGCGACAAATTTCTGGGAATTTCGCGCGATCGATACGATGAAACATTCTCGCGACTTGGCGCGCGAGAAACTTCATGACGCATCCTATGATGCGGTGATCGAACGCGAGGTGAAGCTTATAGCCGAAGTGGGGGCGACGCATATTGCGATCGCGACTCCCTATGATGAAGAGTTTCTTCCGTATCTCGAGCGCTGGGTTGAAGCGGCGCGGCGACATCATCTCAATGTGTGGTTTCGCGGGAATTTCTCGGGATGGGAGGAGTGGTTCGGGTATACTCAAATTTCTCGCGAAGAACATCTTGCGAAAACTCGCGATTTTATTTTGAATCATGCCAATCTTTTTGAAGATGGCGACGCGTTTTCTTCGTGTCCCGAATGCGAGAATGGCGGTCCCGGCGATCCGCGGCGGACGGGAGATGTATCGGAGTATCGGAAATTTTTGATTGATGAATATGAAATGACAAAAGTGGCGTTTGAAAAAATCAGCAAACGTGTTGACGCGCATTATTTTTCCATGAACGGCGATGTGGCGCGACTCGTGATGAATCGGGAAACGACGGAAAAGTTGGGGGGTGTTGTGACTGTCGATCACTATGTGAAA
>JAYRSG010000065.1:0-2607 GCA_041920175.1 Candidatus Moraniibacteriota bacterium
ATCTCGGGGATTTTGTCATTCTGGGATATCCATGGATGACGTTCTTTTTTCAGGTCATCCGGATATCCCGGAGAACACGCGAGGATTCCGGAAAATTGGTCAGCATTCATAAAAACCAACTTCCGTTTTACTTCGAAGTGAAAACCGCCCCGACCCCGCATACCAAACCACTCCAAAACTTGAATCGCCGGTCCCTCCGGAGGAGGACAATTCGTCTCGTAATTTTTCGAATAGGGACTTTCGTCCCCGCCAATTCGACACAGCCGATCATAATCCAACCGGCATGCTTGACACTGACATCCACCGATCATTTTCCTTTCTCCTCTCGTTTGGGACGCAGATTTGTTCTCGAAGCCCTACGCAGGCTCCGTCCCTCACGCGCCTATCTCACGACAGTCGCGAGAGAGATTGGCTTGGCAAACGGCGCGCGGAATACTACCCGCACATCGCATGCTTTGACCAATACAGGATCGCCGACGCAAACTCCTCGGCCGTATAGGTGGTTTTGGTCCCACCTGGCAAGCCAAAAAAGTTACGAGCCATGGCGACCGGAGTCATTGGTTCCGGATCAATTGTTGGTCGAGCTAAAATGGAGACAATCTCCCAATCGCACTCGGTGGAAACCGCATCCTTTCCCTCCTCAAGGAGAGTGGCGCGGCCGTATACAACAATCTCAACCACTGTAGCTGATAATTTTTCGCTCCCCAGGGCGATAGTTTGCATATACCCGTCTTCGATCTCCTGACGCGCTTCAAACTTCGTCTGAAGACGCGTCGTCGGAGTAACACTGACGACACCGGAAAAAAACTCTTCCGCAGGAACCGGAACCAAAACTATTCCATCCCGCTTTCCCGGAATAGCATTACAGAAATGCTCAGCCACCAACTTTTCCAGCTCCTCAAAGGAACCGGAAAAGTGAGAATACTTCGACTCCGGCGTTTGCCGGAGAACAAAGCTGTTGAGGCCGATGGTTTGGGTGGTGCCGGTGATGATAGTAGCCATTTCTTTTCTCCTCTGTTTGAACCCTTCTCGCCATGGCAATAGCGATGAAGGGCTTCCGAAGAATTCGGAAGGCGGCAAAAAATTTCTTTCGCACCGCATTCCGAATTCTTGGCATTTTCATATTTCAAAGAACTGCTCCGGGCTCGCCCCGCACTCTGTACTCATGGTGCGGGAACCCCGTTTCCGACGGCGAAGGGGCGCGCTTCAAGAAATCGCGCGGCTCTCGAAAGAGTCGCAAACGCCTTTGTATGGGGAGTCGCGTCCCTCTCGAGAAAGAGAGAAGCCGCGGCTCGCTCGAGCGCAGACCCTTTTTTTCGCCTATCGGAAACGGAGCAACGAATCGCAATCGAGCTCTCCTCTCCCTTTTCGCGCCTCGCCTCCGAAATCCATTATTTTTCAAAGTTCTCTCAACCCGCGACATCGGTCACAGATTGATTTGAATCAAAAAAACACTTGTTTCCGAACGGTATTTTTGGTATGCTTGAAGCATGGAACTGCAAGAATTCATCAAAAAACGACCGTATTTCATCTGGTGGACGATGGACTACGATCGCCTCTCCGACGAAGCGATTGTCGAGGCGACGCTCAATTACGGCGACTGGGATGATGTTCAAGATTTGATCCGTCTCGTCGGGATCCGGAGAGCCGCCGACATCTTTCGGAGCCGCTCGTCCCGCGCCCGATCCAATTACCGACCCAAAACGAAACACTTCTTCACCCTCTACTTCGACGCCCATGCACCCGGAAATACTCGATGACCATCAAAAATCCTGCCTCCCGCTCCTCGCGAAATTCTCCGCTGACTTTTGTTTGGTCGGCGGGACCGCGATCGCATATCATCTCGGGCATCGTCGATCGATTGATTTCGATCTTTTCACCACAAAACCGTTTGACCGCAACGCGCTCGCAAGGACGATTCGGTCATTCGCTCCGATTGAGCGCGTCTTCATCGACGACGCTGACGAATATACCGTGCTCGCAGAGAACATCCGCTTCACCTTCCTTCGATACCCCTTTCCATTCGAACATCCCGATTCGTTCGAGAATGCCCTCCCAATGCCGAACCTCATAACGCTCGGTGCTATGAAGCTCTTTGCCCTCGGGCGCCGCGCCAAGTGGAAAGACTATGTCGATCTCTACTTCATCATGAAAGATCGCCACTCCCTTCCGGAACTTCTCACGCAAGCAAACACACTTTTTGGCGCCGAGATGAATGAAAAAATCCTCCGCGAAGAGCTTGCCTACTTCGATGACATCGATTATTCCGAATCGGTTTCCTACCTCCCGGATTTCGAAACCCCCGACGAAACCATACGAAACTTTCTCACCAAGACAAGCATCGCCTGACACGACAGATGCTCGCCGTCTTCCCTTTCCCGTATTTTCAAAAAACTTTTCCCCACTCTCGGCATTCAAATTTTTTTTCTTTGAAAACCGATTCGTGGGGGCGAGAGAGAAGATTCCATCTTTCTCTCGCCCGTGACCTTGTTGACACGATCCCCGTGTCAATCGTTTCCGAAGAGGCTTTTGTGAGCCGGCGAACTCCTCCGATTTTGGACCCGCCCGCGTGATGCTCTCCATTGGCGCGGGGTCTGGGCGGGCACG
>JAYRSG010000066.1:0-3352 GCA_041920175.1 Candidatus Moraniibacteriota bacterium
ACTCGAGAGTTTGAAAATCGCAAAGAGAAGTCCCGTATAGAGAAGAAGCGAAAATGAGGCGACGAGTCCGAAGAAACGGTAATACAAAATCATGAAAACTAAGACGGCTCCCACTCCCACCATACCCGCGAAGAGACTCTTCTGAAGCGACGCCTCGCCGAGCGATGCCGACACCGTCTGCTGACCGATGAGCGTGATCGGTGCCGGAAGCGCTCCCTCGTTGAGTCGCGCGACGAGCGCTTTGGCTTCTTTGAGCGAGTAGTCGCCGGTAATAACCGCTTGACCGTTCGGGATTTCCGCCTGTACCGTCGGCGCACTGATAATCTCGCCATCAAGGAGGATGGCGATTTGCTTGCCAATATTTTTCTTGGTAAGTTCGGCGAACAATTTCGCCCCTTCAGCGTCGAACCGGAGCAACACCTGCGGAAGCCCCATCCCCTGCCCGCCGCCGTAATCCACAAACGCGTCTTTCAAATTCTTGCCGGAGAGTCCCGTTACTTTAAATCGAGCGGTCTCGGGAAGCATCTCGAGCGACTGCTTGGGAAACAAAATATGCGAAACGCGCACTTCTTTGGAGTCCCCCTCACCCTTTTCATCCACCTTCTTTATGATATGCCAGCCGAACGGCGACTCCACGAGATCGGGCCACACGGTATCCTTCTTGAAATCATCTTTGAAAATGATCTCGTCGAATTCCTTCACGAATTTCCCCTTCGTTGCAAAGTCCAAGTCGCCGCCCTTTTCCGCGGATCCGGGGTCTTTGCTCTCACTCTTCGCAAGCTCGGCGAAATCTTCGCTCTTTTTGGCACGCTCCAAGACTTCGACCGCCTTTCCTTTCGACGCCTCGTTCATCGTATCGAGTTGTTTCCGCACCGCTTCGGTATTGTCTTCTTGAAATTCGAGGTAGGGCGTTTCCTTGAGCATTTTTTTCGCCTCTTCTACGTCTTTCACACCCGGAAGCTCGACGATGATTCGATCCTCGCTTCCCGATCGAGAGAGCTGAACCAACGGCTCGCCGACACCAAACGCATTGACCCGCCGCTCCACCACGGCAAGCGCCGACTGAAGCGCTTCGTTTCGTTTCTCTTCGTCGATTTGTGACGTATCAACGCGATACTCCAAATGAATCCCGCCCTGAAGGTCGAGCCCCAAATTGACGCGGAGCCCCGCGACCGCGCTCCCCACCCACGGCACACTCGAAACCACGCGCGGGTACGCGACAATACCGGCGAAAATTACCAAAAAAATAACCCCGATCAATCGGAATCGAAACCAGTGTTTGGTACTCATATGGCGTCCAGTATAGGAAGTTTTCCATTCCTCCGCAACCCTTGACATTTTTTTGGAAAATAAAAACGGGGCGCCATTACAAAATGCGCCCCGCCAGCCAATTGGCTACTTTTGATTCTGATTTAAATAATTCGCCGTTGCCCGAGCAACCTCAACAGCCGAATAAAACAACGCTATCTCCTCATCAGGATCCCAACAACGAAGGAAGAACATCTCTTCAATATCCTCATCGGAAAGCGGCTCCGCGTCGAGAGAAACCGCACCAAAGGAATACCTTTTCTTCGGATCCGACTCAAAAGGATCAATGAGAAGCGTCTGAAGGGGACTCTCCCTGATGACAATCCCGACGCGCTCCACCTCGTCGTTGCATACTTGACGCAAAAGACTCCCAATCTTCATCGTTCCGACACCAATCGTTCCGCCGCCCATCACTCACCTCCTCGCGTTTTTCCCATCCAGCTTCTTTCCTCCTGTTTTTTGCATTCCAAATAGAAAGCGCTCGGACCTTTCAAAAATTCCGCGCACGGATTTTCCATTTCTCGAGCAATGTGTTCGCTCTCCGAAAGAAGCTCCCGTCCCACCAAAAACACGGTGAGAACAAGAATGAGAACAACAATAACCGCCATGAAACCAGCAAAACCGAAATATCTCGGCTGTCGAACAAGATCACCTTTCATTTTTCACCTCCGCTTCTTCAGTTGGACGAAATAACGACTATCCTGTTTATTGAGAAGATGCCACGACCGCTCGATGGCGACCGATTCGGCATTTCCGCACTTTCCTGATCGTTTTCCATTTCGAACCATACAGTCCATGGCAACATATTGTCGAAATGCCGAGCTTTCAGACATTGCATTGAAAATCTCGACCGAGTAACACGACACGACGGCAGAGCGATCGATCGGATCAGCCTTCCCTGGAGGGATATACCGATCACTACATTTCTTTTCTATCGCTTTGTCTCTTTCAGTCATGTTCATTCCTTGAAATCCCTCTTGAGAAATAGACGCTCTTGCCGCATTCAAATCTCGTTTGAGACCATCAAACGTGGCGCAGCTGGAACAGAAAACACTGATCGCAAGCAGAACGAAAAAACGACAACCGTTTCTCGGGCTTTTCATTTTTAAAGATCTCCTCTCTGACCAAAATCGGTCATCCTCTTCTTATCACAGTCACGAAAAAAAGTCAAACTATTTCGACAAAAAATCGTGCGCGGCACGAAGGAGACGCTTGGCATTTTCAAAAGTCGCGCGCCCGATCGCCGCTTCAAAAGGAAGCCACGCGAAGTCAAGATGCTCGTCCGAGAGACGAACCGGCGCATCCCCCGGCG
Source organism: Candidatus Moraniibacteriota bacterium (assembly GCA_041920175.1). Classification (GTDB taxonomy): domain Bacteria; phylum Patescibacteriota; class Minisyncoccia; order Moranbacterales; family UBA1568. The sequence continues at coordinate 2,621 of JAYRSG010000066.1, forward strand.
CTTCCGCGAGGAGAAAGTGCACGGTTTTGAGAATCCACGGCGCGCGATGTTCTGCTTTCCGTCGCTCGATCTCGTCGCCCCGCGCGATATAGAAAAAGTGCGTCTTCCGGTGAAACCCGGGAATGAAACGAACATCCGTCAAACCCGTCTCTTCTTCCGTTTCCCGCCGCGCCGTCTCTTCGAGTGTCTCCCCCGCTTCGATATGTCCCTTCACGAAATCCCAGTGGCGATGGCGATACCGGAGAAGAAGAAAGCGCGGCGTCCCATCCGGCGCGCGCCGAAAAATGAGCGTTCCCGCCGACACCTCATAGGCAATCGGGAGCCCCAAAATTCTCTCCATCCCGGGTTTTTTGACAAATCGTTTCACAATTTCACGATCGCGGATAAATCTGCCTTCGTTTCACAGAAAACTCCAGCGGATAAATCTGCTGAAACTCACCCAACAACAGAGGCGGATTCATCCGCCGAAGCTCGCCCAAGCGAGCGCAGGCGGAGAGGCAGGGATTCGAACCCTGGAGCCGATTACTCGGCTAACACATTAGCAGTGTGCTGCTTTCAGCCACTCAGCCACCTCTCCGTTTCCAGCTATCAGCTCTAATAACGAATTACCCCGAAGACTTCTCTCATACGCGCCAAGATTACAAAAAGTAATTTTTTGAACGTCGGATCAGCATTCGTGAAACGTGTGAAAAAAATTACTTTTTGGAATCTTGGCAACTCTCAAAGGAGCAG
>JAYRSG010000067.1:0-2040 GCA_041920175.1 Candidatus Moraniibacteriota bacterium
CCTCTCTATCGGAGCAAACTAGAGAAAAATTATTTTTGCGATCTCGGCGTGCAATAATAGAGAACGGTTTATTTGATTTGGTATAACTTCATCTTTCGACACCGGAGGAATTTTCTGCGATAATGGGGGCATGACGGAAATTTTTTCGGAGGCGGCTGAACGCTCGGCTCTCCGGCATACGGAGCACTATGATCCCGTTCGAGCGCGACGAATCGGTCTCCTCTCGTTTTTGTTCGGATTTGCGGGGGCGTTTCCGCTCTATATCGCCTCGTCCTATTTCGAGGAGGCGATCGGGAGTCCCAATGTGAGTTTTTTCTACCTTCTGACGTTCGGCGGCGTTCTTTTGGCGCTGTTTTTTCTTCAGGGCGTGCTTCGGCGATTCGGGACTTCGTCGTTTTTTCTCTCGCTCCTTTTCGGCGCGATCGCGGTCCAGCTGCCGCTCGTTCTCTTTCCGGTTTCTTTCGGGCTCGCGTTTTTGCTTGTTCTCTATTTTCTCCTGATCACGGTCGCGTGGGCGACGCTCGATATCATCCTCGAGCGGTTTTCCGAAGATCGGCTTTCGGGTCGAATTCGAAGTTTCCACTTGACCGCGATGAACGCGGGGCTCTTGCTCGCGCCCTTCCTCTCGACACGTCTTATGGAGCATTTCGGATTTCCCGGGGTTTTCGCGGCGAGTCTCGCACTCTTTTCATTCCTCTTTGTTATTTCCATTTTGGCGCTTCTTGGGACGGAGTTCCGTCCGACTGTCCGCGTTTCTCTCTTTGAGACGATACGGAAGGCGTTTCGTCGCGCCGATATCCGTCGCATTTACGCCGTTTCGTTCGCGATGGAATTTTTCTACGCCGTGATGATCGTGTATACTCCGATTCGTCTCCGCGAGCTCGGAATGGATTGGAGCGATATCGGCATCGTCTTTACGGTGATGCTCCTTCCGTTTGTTCTCGTGCAGATTCCTCTCGGGATTCTCGCCGACAAGCGAACCGGCGAAAAAGAATTTCTCATTTGCTCCCTTTTTGTTGCGGCCTTCTCGACTGCCATAGTCGCGTTCATCGGAGGCATCGATATCGTTCTCTGGGCGGCGGCGCTCTTTGCGACACGACTCGGCATCGCTTCGATCGAAGTCCTGCGCGATTCGTATTTCTACAAACGAATCGATGGCGAAGACGGCGATCTCATCGCGTTTTTCCGCACCGCTTCTCCGGTCGGCAATATCGCGGCGGCGGCGATTGCCGGGGTATGGCTCTTCCTTTTTCCGCTTTCGAGCATTTTTCTCCTCCCCGCCGGCGTTCTCCTCCTCGCCCTCATCCCGGCGTTTTTCCTTGAAGACAACGCGAGCGAACGAGAATTGAAATCTGTCGCCATGCAAGAATGACGTTTTCTCTATGGCACTGTCGCAAAATAACTTCCACAAAAATACAACTATAATCAAAGAACCATCGTATTTGTTTGCTTGTGAATAGAGGAAATTAATTTGCGACGATGCCTATGCCTTCCTTCCTCACTATCGCTCTCTTTCTCGCGCTCGCGCTCGGCGTTCTTTTCGGAGCGCAGTTTTTTCTCTACTTTTCCATTGTGCGATTTTTTTCCATTATGGATGTCGCCAATAGGATGGCGGTCTACGTGAGTACCGCCTTTTTGCCCCTTTCTTTCATCTCCGCTTCTATTCTCGCTTCCGTCAAAGAAAATTCCTTCACCAGAAATTTTTATGTCCTCTCGGGAATACTTCTCGGCATTGGCGCCAATTTGTTTCTCGCCTCGCTCGCCGCGTGGATTACGGTGTGGGCGCTCTCTTATACGACGCTCTCCGTTCCGACGCCCGTCGTGGCCGGCGTGTTTTTCTTTGCGGCCGCCGCCGTTTCTCTCTATGGCGTTTGGAACACGTCGAATCCGGTTGTGAAGCGAATCGACGTGACGATCCCCGGTCTTCCCGAGTATTGGAAAGGGAAGCGTATCGTTCAGCTTTCGGACGTGCACTTGGGGTATGTCTATCAGCCGGACTTTATGAGACGGGTCGCGGAGCGGGTGGACGCGCTCCATCCG
>JAYRSG010000068.1:0-2003 GCA_041920175.1 Candidatus Moraniibacteriota bacterium
CAGATGTTCAACGAATACGGTGCGGATGCGCTTCGGTGGATGCTCTTTTCGATCAATCAACCCGGTCTTCCGAAACGCTTTGACGTGAAGGGTATGCGCGATGTGCAGAACCGCGTCTTCCGGATGCTGTGGAACTCGTATGTATTCTTCATGACGTATGCGGAGATTGATGGGTGGAAACCTCTGAATCGTCATTCCCGCGAAGGCGGGAATCCAGTGTTTCCTGATATTCCGGATCCCCGGGTCAAGCCCGAAGATGACAAGCGGAGAGGCTTGCTTGATCGGTGGATTTTATCGGAACTGGAGGTGCTTATTCGCGATGTGGACGGCGCGCTCGAACGGTATGACGTGTACGGGGCGACGCAAAAAATAGAAATGTTTATCGATCACCTCTCCAATTGGTATATCCGCCGGAGTCGGAAGCGATTTTGGAAGTCGGAAGACGATACGGATAAAAATTCGGCGTATCAAACGCTCTATGACGTGCTTATCACGCTCGCAAAACTCATGGCGCCCTTCACGCCTTTCCTTGCCGAGGAGGTGTATCGAAATCTCTCCCTTTGTCATTCCTATGAAGACGAGAATCCAGATGCTCCCGATTCCGTTCACCTTGCGAATTTTCCTGTGGTGGATGAAAGTTTGATTGACGAGAAGTTAAATGAAGAAATGAAGGAGCTTCGAGAAATTGTGACGGCTGGATTGGAGAAACGGGCGGAGGCGAAAATAAAAGTGCGGCAACCGCTTGGAGAATTAAGAATAAAGAATCAAGCGTTTGAGAAAGAATTTCTGGAAATTATTTGCGAGGAGCTGAATGTGAAGCGAGTGGTGATTGATGCATCTTTATCGGAGAATATCATTCTTGATACCAACATTACTCCCGGACTCGCGCTTGAAGGCGAGGCGCGCGAGATCATTCGCGCGATACAGGAGGGGCGAAAGAAAGCGGGCTTCAGTGTGGAAGATAGAATCGTATTGGGATATTCCGGAAAGGAAAAAGTCTTTGCCATGTTTGGCGAGATGATCGCGAGAGAAGTGCTCGCGACGAAACATGGTGAGGGTGGTCTGAAAGATTTTGAGTATTCGGAAGAAATAAAAATAGAGGGTGAGATGTTTCATTTTTGGTTGAAACGAGTATGAGTCGAGTCATTGTTATTTGCGGGCAGGCTGGTGTTGGGAAGACGACACTTTCCGCCGAACTGTCCAAAAAGCTGAATATTTTTTGTATTCACAAAGACACGATAAAGGAGCGATTGTTTGATTTGCTTGGCGGTGATTCTCTTGAAGAAAGCCGAAATGCGGGAATGATTTCTATGGAACTTCTTTTTCACCTCGCGGAAGAGTCGATACGGAATGGTGTCGACATAATGATTGAATCGCCGTTCAATCACTCGTCGAATCCGGGGATATTCGAGCGATGGAAGAGTGAATATGGCGTCGATATGAAAGTTATCGTGTGCGTTCTCAAGGATGAGGCGGAGCATCGACGAAGATTTTTCGAGAGGGTCGCTTCCGGAAATCGCCATCATTCGCATCGAGATTTTGACCGAAACTGGGCGCCGAGCAACTTTGATTATTCGGTGATGCCTGATCCGAAACTCTTTCTCGATATGCAGCTTCCGCTTGAGTCGAATGTGAATCAGGCATTGAGATTTCTTGGTTCTTAATAGTGACCGGAGTAGTTTTTTGTTTTTTATAATTGACAATTTTCTGCGTGTCTGTTATGTATAGAGTGGACGTTTGCTAGTGTATGCGTTTTGAATTTCTTCTTTTTCCTTAACAATTCGGGAGCGAAGCTCATGATCGAGCAAACTTTCTCTTCTTATCGCCACGCGTACGAATTTATTTGCCTGGTCGATCCAGAATCCCCTTATTGACGGATTTTTGGGGAGTGATATAAATCCCTCTCCCCGATTGCCTCATAGGGTTACCGTTTTTTTCTTTGACTTTGGAAGAAGGATTGTTTTATGCGAAATCCAATTCAGTCGGTTTCTCACGAGGTTATC
>JAYRSG010000069.1:0-5905 GCA_041920175.1 Candidatus Moraniibacteriota bacterium
AATGTTCGGGCCGTTTCCAAGCGGAGGATCGCTCAAGGAAGCGGTCAAGATTGTGCGAAGGATTTTTCCGTTTCGGGATAGGTGTACTCCGCAAGAAGATCGGAAAACTCCAAAGAAGGGAGAGATTGTTGAAACGAAACCTTGTTTTAATGCAAGCATCGGTCTCTGTCCCGGAGTGTGCGCGGGGAAAATTTCCGCGCGCGAGTATGGCAAGACGATTCGGAATATCACCCTCTTTTTCGAAGGGAAGAAAACGACGCTGGTGAAAAATTTGGAACGGGAGATGAAACGCGAGGCACAGGCGCTTCGGTTTGAGCGGGCTGGTGAAATCAAGAAAACGCTCTTTGCGCTGGGGTACATCCAGGATATCGCGCTCTTGAAACGAAATTTGTTTGAGAAAGATTCATCTCTGTTGAATGTCGATTTGTCGTACAGGATCGAGGCATATGATGTCGCGCACCTGGGCGGGAGTGAGACGGTCGGCGTGATGACAGTGGTGTCGGACGGAGAGGCGAAGAAAAACGACTACCGGAAATTCATCCTTCGCGGCGAAGCGAACGGCAATGACCTTGCGGCGCTTGAAGAACTTTTGCGTCGGCGACTCGCGCATCCCGAGTGGATATTTCCAAATCTCATCGTTGTCGATGGCGGTGATCTCCAGCGTCATGTGGCGGAGGCGGTACTCCGAGATTTCGCGATTGATATCCCGATTGTCTCGGCGGTGAAGGATAATCATCACCAGCCAAAAGGAGTTTTGGGTCCAAAAAAAGAACGGGACTTGTTCAAAAATGATATTCTCCTCGCAAACAGCGAAGCGCACCGCTTTGCGATTTCTTTCCACCGAAAGCGGAGAGGGAAGGCGTTTTTGGGAAAATAGTGAGGAATGAAAAAAAATGGCAAAGATAGCGAAAGCCAAAGGCGTTTTTTTGATTGAGTTACGAAAACAAAAAGTAGCAAGCATGCGCGGTCGCGCACGCTTGCTACTTTTGCAAAGAGGCGGAAGCGCCGCTTTTTAAAGCGGAGGATATTTTTTTGTTTTTCCCTCTCTTTCTTGCTACAATCCCAAATAGGATAGTCTCTTTTTTCTGATATTTTTTCGTATGAGCGAGCAAAAGAAAATTCTGGTTTTGGAAGATGAACGGCCGCTCGCGCGGGCGCTCGAGCTGAAGCTCTCGCATGAGGGGTTCGACGTGAGGATGCTTCCAAACGGCGAGGAGGGGCTCGCGCTCCTTGAACGGGAGTCGTTTGATCTTATTCTTTCCGATCTCGTGATGCCGAAGGTGGATGGGTTTGCGGTGTTGAAGGCGGTGAAGGAGCGAGGGCTCTCGGTGCCGGTTATCGTCCTCACCAATTTGAGCGACGAAGAGAGTGTCATGAAGTCTCTCAATGAGGCGGCGTTTGACTATCTCGTGAAGGCAGATTGGAAGTTGGAAGATATCGTCCGGAAAATTCGCGAGCGACTCGAAAAATAGCGGAGGCACTGTTGCAAAACAAATTAATCAACCCCCTGCATTATGGCTCGCATCTTATTTTCAATTTGACACAAAAAGTGTGCACGTTATTTTGCGACGATGCCGAAGGGGAGACGAAGTTTTCCTTGAAGTTTTCCCGTTTCTCGGCTATACTCTGATGTATGGCTTCCGAAATTTTTCGTATTGAAGGGGGGAATCGCCTCTTGGGCGAGATCGACGTCAGAGGCTCAAAAAACGCCGCGGCGCCCATTATCGCGGCGACGCTCCTCACGAGAGAGCCCTGCATACTCCGCAATGTCCCGCGCATTGAGGATGTTTTTCGGCTCCTTGAAATCATGAAGGGCATCGGTACGGAATTTGAGTGGCTTGATGAGCGGACGCTTCGCCTCGAGACGAAAGCGGTTTTTCCCGACCGGATGTCCTTGGAGGAGGCGCGACGAGTGCGGATGTCGGTGCTTCTCTTGGGACCGCTTGCCGCGCGGTGCGATCATTTTATACTGGGTCACCCGGGCGGATGCGCGATCGGGGCGCGGTCGATTGAGACGCATGTGGACGCGCTTCGAAAATTGGGTATCGGCATTACCAAACATGAGAAACACTATGAAGTGGATGCGACGGGGCGACGAGCGGGAAAAGTGGTTCAGCGAGAATTCTCGGTAACGTCGACCGAGGATGCGCTTATGCTTGCGGCGTCGCTTCCCGGGAAAACGATTATCAAGCTCGCGGCGTGCGAGCCGCACGTCGAAGATCTCGGAAATTTTTTGATAGCGATGGGCGCCACGATCGAGGGACTCGGTTCGCATACGATTATCCTCGAAGGCGGGACGCTTCATGGCGCGGAACATACGATTATTCCCGATCCGATCGAGGCGGCGACGTTTCTTGCGCTTGGCGCGGTGACGCGGAGCGAGATTGCCGTCGTCGGCGCGCGCGAGGATCATCTTGAGGCGGTTCTCGAAAAAATGCGCGACTTCGGCGTTCGATTTCGCATTGAACCGGATCGGATTACCGTGATTCCGGCGAAGAAACTCGTCTCTCCCGGAAAAGTGAAGGCTGAACTCTACCCCGGTATTCCGACGGACGCGCTCTCGCTCTTCGCGGTCTTGGCGGCGAAGTCCGAGGGAGAAACGCTCATTCACGAACATTTCTATGAGGGACGTTTCAATTACATTTCCGAATTTGAGAAGATGCGCATTCGCGCGACAGTCTTGAATCCCCATCAGGCGGTTATACATGGTCCGAGCGATCTTCATGGGACGACGATCAAGAGTTTCGATCTGCGCGCGGGCGCGACGCTTATCATCGCGGCTCTCGCGGCGAGCGGCGTGACGACGATTGAAGATATCTACCAGGTCGATCGCGGCTATGAGCGCATCGAAGAACGACTGCAGAAAATAGGCGCGAAAATAGAGAGGATTAGGTTGTAGAGACGCCCCGACGCATCGGGGCGTCTCTACGCAGTCGACGCATATGTTTGTCAAAAAAATCGGTATTGATTTGGGGACGGCGAATACGCTCGTCTTCGTGCCGGGGAAGGGGATCGTCGTGAACGAGCCCTCGGTGGTCGCCGTGTCGCTCGCTGACAATCGGGTGCTCGCGGTCGGAAATGAAGCGAAAGAGATGCTCGGGCGCACGCCGGATACGATTGTCGCTTCGCAGCCTCTGAAAGACGGCGCGATCGCCGACTATCGTATTACTGAAGCGATGCTTCGGTATTTCATCGGACTCGTCTCGGGTCGGGTGCGGTTTTTTCGTCCCGAAGTGGTTCTCTCGATTCCCGCCGGCGTGACGTCGACTGAGCGGCGCGCGGTCGTCGACGCGGCGATCAAGGCGGGCGCGCGCGCGGCGTATGTGGTGAAAGAGCCTATTCTCGCGGCGATCGGCGCGGGGATTCCCATTCACACGGCGCAGGGAAATATGATTATCAATATCGGCGGCGGCACGTCGGAAATCGCGATTATTTCTTTGGGCGGTATCGTCGCCGCGCACAGCGCGCGCGTCGGCGGCAATCGTATCGATCAGGCGATCTCGGACTACATCAAGAGAAAATACAGTATGGCGATCGGAGAACGGACGGCGGAAGAAGTGAAGATGAAAATTGGTTCGGCGATCGCGCTCGTCAAAGAAGAACGTTATGATCTCCGTGGGCGCGATCTTATGGGCGGACTCCCCAAGACCTTGACGGTCTCGTCCAATGAAATCACCGAGGCGATGCAGGATGAGCTTCGCGAGATTATCAATGTGATCAAGCACGTGCTTCAGGAGACGCCGCCGGAACTCTCGGCGGATATTATGGACAAGGGTATGATTCTCTCGGGTGGCACGGCGCAACTCAAAAATCTCGACCAGCTCATCGCGCGAACGATCGGCGTTCCGTGCTATGTCGCCGACGATCCGGCCTTTTGCGTCGCCAAAGGCACGGGGATCGTCCTCGAAAATCTGGAAGTCTACAAGCGGAGTATCATGATCGGGAAGTGAAGGGTGGAGGCAATATCGTTTCGTCATCCTCTCCGCCGGTTGGCGGAGGGGATCCAGTCTCCACCAGCTTACAGTAGACACACTACAAATTTTGTTCGCTCCGTGATTATTTTTAGCAGGGTGGTACCTGGTTTCCCGCCTTCCTACCTACCGGCAGGCAGGCGCGGGAATGACGAGTGGTTTTGAATCCTTCCCTTATGGTTATCGGCATTGATGCTTCTCGCGCCATTCTTCCGAAGCGGACGGGCATTGAGGAATATTCCTATCAGGTTATCAAGGCGCTACGAAATGAACTCGCCGAGGAGCGGGTTGTTTTATATGTGAGAAGAGAATTAGGAATAAGGAATAAGGAATTAGGCGTTACGGAATTGGGAACGAAGAAAAGAAAACTCGGTGTTGATTTTGAGTTGCCGGAGAATTGGAAGGTGAAAGAGCTTTGGGGGCCGCGGTTGTGGACGCAAGGGAGACTGGCTTTGGAGATGCTCTTTCATTCGCCGGATGTGCTCTTTGTGCCGGCGCATACGGTGCCGTGGATACATCCGAAGCGTACGATTGTGACGGTGCACGGACTCGAATATGAATTTTGTCCCGAGGCGTATTCGTGGTGGGAGCGGCGGTATATGCGGTGGTCCATCAAGAACTCGTGCCGATGGGCATCAGAAATTATTGCCGTGTCGGAGAATACGAAGCGAGATTTGGTTTCTTTGTACGGAGTGCCGGAGGGGAAGATTCGAGTGGTGTATGAGGGAGTATCCGATCCGCCAACTGGCGGACAATTTTCAATTTTCAATTTTCAATCAAAATTCCAAATTCAAAATTCAAAATTCCAAATAAATTCTAAATTTCAAATTTCAAATTTCGATTCAAATTCGAATGATACAATTTCAAAATTAAAACCATACTTTTTGTTTGTTGGGAGAATAGAGACGAGGAAGAATGTGGTGAGGATGGTGGAGGCGTTTGATTTTTTCAAAAAGAAGTGCGGAACGAATCACAGGCTGGTCTTGGCGGGGAAGCCGGGGTATGGGTACGAGAAAATTAAAAATGAAAAATTAAAAATGAAAAATTCAGAGGATATTGTTGAGCTCGGGTATGTGAACGAGGAGGAGAAGTGGGAATTGCTCCGAAATGCCGAGGGGTTTTTGTTTCCATCACTCTATGAGGGGTTTGGGTTGCCGGTCTTGGAGGCGCAGGCGGTCGGGGTGCCGGTTTTGACGTCGAACACATCGTCACTGCCTGAAATATCAGGAATGAATTCAGTTATTCTGCAGGACGGTGGTTTGCAACCCCGTCCGCACGTTTCTGCAAATAATAAAGTTCGTAGAAATAAAAAGAGCATGTTACAAACATGCTCTTGCAGGAAGGATGGTGCTATTCTTGTTGATCCTTTGAGTGTCGAAGATATCGCGCTTGGAATAGAGAAACTGGCTTTGGACAGAGGCTTTCGCGGTGCTATAATCGAAGGTGGTCTTCAAAATGTGAAGCGGTTCAGCTGGGAAAAATGCGCAAGAGAGATTGCGGGATTCCTTAAAGAAAAATAAAAACCCATCCGGCGAAGGACAGGTTTTTGGTTTCGCACTCGCGAGGGTTATTTTATCCGATCACGGATTTCTATAAGAAGAATGGTCATTCTTACGAGGTGAATTATCCCCCACAGACCAAGAAATCCCAACATCCCTCCGGGAAATTTATTCCAAGGAAGGTAACCAAGGTTGAAGTGCTCAGAAATCATTGCACAAATAAACGCTACTGCAAATAGAGTGAGCACTAAGTTGGCAACTACAGTTTCAGTCTTCACTTTTTTCTCCTGATTGGCAAGGTAATGTCTGCAGTTTCAGACTTTCGAATATAGCATAGATATGGAAACACGTCAAGATACCCCGAAACTCGGGAATATCGGAAGGGTAGCGTTGGTGCATGACTTTCTGCTCTATCGCGGGGGGGCGGAGCGGGTG
>JAYRSG010000070.1:0-3412 GCA_041920175.1 Candidatus Moraniibacteriota bacterium
CATGCACGCCAAGATTGCAAAAAGTAATTTTTTGAACGTCGGATCAGCATTCGTGAAACGTGTGAAAAAAATTACTTTTTGCGATTTTGGCAACTCTCAAGGTAGCAAAGATTAGGGTAGTTCGGTATCATATCAAATTAAGGTAATTCGGTATGAGACGCAACATCTTGCGTCTCTACATTTCGTATGCCCAATCTCCATTCTTCATTCCCCATTCTTCCATGGTATAATGCCCCTATGAAACTTCTTATCGGACCGTTCTATGCGCTCTTCATGCTGGGAATACTCTTCGCGAGTTTTTTCATCGTGTTCCATCTCGCGAACTACTCCGTGAACCGCGGCGTCGCGCGCCTCACCATACTCGTCTTCTGTCTCGGTACCGCAATCCTCCTCATCATCAATGTCGCCCTCTTTTTCTCCATCCCCTTCGACTCCCTCGGCTCCCTCCTCCCCGAAATTTCGAACGGCGGAAGTTCGTTTTGAAATCAAAAATTCTCGGGGCTTTAAAATTTGAGTGCAGTTCAAGGAAGATACGAAGCGCGGAATGAATTGTTTGGGAAACAATTCATTGTATGTAAACATACAGCGTCGAGCACTGGATCCGCCAGCTGGCGGACTGACGCAGAAATTCGCCAAATTTTAAAGCCCCCATATGATGGTTCCCGGGAAAAATCTGAACAGAACCTTTCACTTCGAGGGACAGGATTCCGACGAAGAGATTTTGTTCGTCATCCACCGACACTGGTTCAATATTCTCGTGCAATTTATTCCCTTCGTCTTGGGGCTCGTGGCGATTGTCGGCGTTTTCGTCGCGTTCGGACTCCTCTACCCCGAAATGCTCGGCGGCATCGATCGCACGCTCTTCTTTTTTATCGAGAGCACGCTCCTCATTTTCCTCTGGTTCTTCGGATTTCTCATTTGGGTCGACTACTACCTGGACGTTTGGATCATTACCAATAAGCGCGTCGTCAATATCGAACAGCGCGGTCTCTTCGTCCGTCATATGAGCGACATTTTCCTCTTCCGCGTCCAAGACACGACGAGCGAAGTGAAGGGATTCTTCCCTTCCATTTTGAACTACGGCGACGTCTACGTGCAGAGCGCCGGGGAGCGTGAACGCTTCCTCTTCCACAAGGTGCCCGACCCCTACGGCATCAAGGACATTATCATGGATATGTCCCGCGACACCCACGGCGAAGAAATGGAGTTCGTCAAGGATGCGTTCCACCAGAGAAAGGGCGAGGGCAAGAAGGAATTAGGAATTAGGAATTAGGAATTAGGAATAAAGTTCCGCTCCTTTGCCTCATTTTTAATTCTTAATTCCTCATTCACCCCTCGTCTTCCGCCTTATTCTTTATTCCTTATTCACTCCCTCCTTGAAAGAACCCTCCGAAACCGCTAGACTGTCGCCAGTTACGAACTTTTACGAAGCGACACTATGTCCGGACACTCACACTGGGCGGGAATCAAGCACCGAAAAGGTATCAATGACGCCAAGCGCGCCAAAGTCTTCACCAAGCTCGCCCGCCCCATCACGATCGCCGCAAAAGGCGGCGGCAATCCCGAGACCAATTTCAAGCTCCGACTCGCGATCGACAAGGCGCGCGAGTATAATATGCCGCGCGAGAATATCGACCGCGCCATAGCACGCGGCACGGGAGACGCGAAAGACGGCATACAGATAGACGAGCTTGTCTATGAGGGAATGTTCCCTTTTCGAGACGGTTCCGCCTCCGGCACCATCGCTCTCATCATCAAAGCCTCGACCGAAAACAAGAACCGAACCGTGAGCGAAATAAAGAGTATCCTAACCAAAGGCGGCGGCAAATTCGTCCCGACCGGATCCGTTTCATTCCTTTTTAGAGAAGTCGGAGAAATCTCTCTTGAAGTTCCCCAAGAAACGCTCGAAGCCGCCGAACTCTCCGCGATTGAAGCGGGCGCCGAGGACACCGAGTACGACAAAGAGGAAGGCATTTTATTTGTCTATACCGCGATTCCCAATCTCCAGTCTGCGCAAGAGTCCCTCGCACAGTCTGGATACGCAATAACTTCAGCCTCGATAGTATATCAACCGACGGAGCGTATCACTCTTCCCGATACCGCCCGCGAAAATTTCGAATCCTTCCTCGAAAAATTGAACGACCACGACGACGTCGACGCGGTGTACGACAACGCACAATAACTTACAACAAACAACAACCAACTGACAACCACAGAATAAGAATTGATTTATATCTCGTTGTTCGTTGTAAGTTGTCTGTTGAGAGTTCACTCTCATGAGAATCCTCGGCATTGATCCCGGGACGGCGACGGTCGGGTGGGGCGTTTTGGAAATCGAGGGGAGCCGGATGACCCCGGTCGCCTACGGACATATCGCGACGAGTCCCGCGCGATCCCTCTCCGAGAGAATTGCCGAAATTGCGAGCGACCTCCGAAAGATTTCAGAGGTCCACCGTCCCGACGAAGCGTCGGTTGAAAAAATATTTTTCTTCAAAAATCAGAAAACAGTCATAGCCGTCAGTCAAGCCCGAGGTGCGATTCTCTTGACGATTGAGACCCTGGGCATTAGACTCTTCGAATATACGCCGCTCCAAGTGAAGCAATCTCTTACGGGCTACGGACGCGCTGAAAAGAGACAAATGCAAACGATGGTAAAAAGCATCTTGAAGCTCCGCGACATCCCGAAACCCGACGACGTCGCCGACGCTCTCGCCCTCGCTCTCTGCCACGCGAACAGCCGAAAGATGAATACTCTTCTTGAAAACAAAAATTTCAAATGACACATTTTCTCTCCCGTCATTCCCGCAAAAGCGGGAATCCAGTCACCACCTACTGAAAATAATCACTTTACGAACTAAAGTCTGTAGCGCGCTTACTGAAAGCTGGTGGAACCTGGATACCTCCCGCCTGGGCGGGACGGGTATGACGAACAGTGGCGACTATTTTTTCATTTTGAATTTTTAATTTGTCCCTATGTCTCTTCATCCCCTTTTCGAATCCTTCGTGAATCAAGGCGTGCCGATCGATACCATCCGGTATATTTTGATGTTCCCGCTCGTCGTCACGCTCGTCGCTTTCTTTCGACAAGTCATCGGCGTGAAAGCATTTGGCATCTACACGCCCTCGATTGTGACCTTCGCTTTCCTCGCCTTTGATCCGGGCGGTCTCAAATACGGGGTCGCCATTTTCGTTTCAATTATTCTGGTTGGTATGCTCTCGCGCCTCCTCTTGCGGAAACTCCGCCTCCTCTATTTGCCGCGGGTCGCGATCACGCTCACCATCGTCGCGCTCGCTATCCTCGGCATTTTGGTCACCGGCGGTTCCCTCCATCGAACCGGTCTCGCTTCCGTCTCGATCTTTCCCCTCCTCATTATGATCACGCTCGTCGAAAAATTCGTCGCCACCCAAATCG
>JAYRSG010000071.1:0-3493 GCA_041920175.1 Candidatus Moraniibacteriota bacterium
AGCATATCCAAAAACGCCCCCACCCGAAACGGCTCGTCTCCTGTTTCCATATCGAAAAATCAAGCAATCAAATAAATCATGAGAATCAAGGTGAGGTTCGAGCTACTTCAACCCACTCAACACTTCCGGAGAAAACACGAGGAGGTACCCGAGGAGGAGCATGAGGAGTCCGCCGACGAGGGCCGACCATTTGGAGTAATTCTCCGTCGACTGGAGCCGCTCGAATCCCCAGAGCGCGAACCCGAAGACGAGAAGATCGTCAATCATATAGAAGAGAATATAGAGCGCCATAAGTCCCTGCGTCGCAAAGAACCCGAGGTCGTTCAATTCGATGATCTTGGTAAACGCCTGCGGAATGCCGATCGAGCAGGCGAATTCGATCACATTGACGGTAAAGGCGAGTCCGATAATGCCGATCGCGACGAGCATCGTAAATTCTCCCTCGATAAACCCTTTTATCTTCCGAACGATTTTCGAACGATTCTCCGCGTCGACAATTTGGCACGCCATCTTCGTTCCGAGCGATTTGTACCATTCATAGAGAAAGAAGAGTCCGCCCCCAAAAGCCACTATGCCGACGATCGGCGTCACGATGCGATCGAGTCCGATAAAGTCCCAGGCGGCAAACCACACGTTCAGGATGAGGTAGTACATCAATGTCTCGGCGACAATGAAGAGTCCCGCGACCTGGAGAAGTTTCTTTCGAGACTTTGCCTGCGACAAAACGAGGAGGAAGGTGACCAACACCCACATGGCGCACGGATTGAAGCCGTCGATAAAACCGAGAACAACCGAGAGCGTCGGCAATGAAAACGCCGAAACGTCCACCACCGTCCCAACAAGGGGGAGTCGAAATCGAAGCGGTTCCGTTTCGGGAAAGGGACACGTCGTCCCATCTTCGCAGGACGCGCCCGCGATGCGCTCGGTTTTCCCGACACGCATCGTTTCATCCGACACATACTCCGCGAAGGTGTATTGTTTTTTTCCGCGACCGGCGCGAAGCAATTCCTCGATGCGCTTCCCGGTCGTCTCCGGCGCGTCAAATCCCTGAAGAATCACGCCTCCGACCAGGGTGATTGGCGTCGCCTTCGGAAGCCCTTCCCGCACCGTCACCGCTTGGAACAATTCTTTCCCCTCCGCGTCAATGTCGTAGTACCGAACCGAAACATCGCCGCGAGTCTTCGCGAGATCTGCCAAAAATTCCTTCTCCGCCACGCAGTGCGCGCAGTCATTCCGCTCGAGTACTTCGATCACGAGCTTCTCGTCCGCGAAGACCGGTCTCGACAAAAAAAAGAAACACCCCGTCGCGACACCGACCGCGACAAGAGAGAGTGCAAACCGAAAATACTTCACCCCGCACCGCATAAAGAAGTATCAAAAAACGTTTTGACAGTATATCCGAAAAACCGAAAAAGAAACAGGGGCGCCTCCCGCGCCCCACCCCCCACTCGCCACGCGTCAATGGTCACCCGTCAAATGTCAGATGTCAACGGTCACGCTATCGTCCTCGCAAAAAAATCGCGAGAAGGAGAAACGAGAATATCGCGATCGCGGAAACGAGGAAAAGTTTCATACCGTGTTTCTCCGTGAAACCCTCGAAGCGCGACCGGTCCCAGAAAATGGGATCAGCGCCCCAGGAATGATGACGGCTTCGCTTCTTGGTGAGCGCGGTGATGAGATCGATGACATTTTTGGGCGCCGAAAAGCCGCGAACGAAAAATCCGTCGACACCGAACTTTACCGCTTTCTCGCGATCGACTTGCCGATCATTATGGCTGTTTACGATAAAAAACGGTTGCGGGAGATCGCTCTCGCGAATATTCGTTATGAGCGTAAAACCGTCGGATTCCGGCAAATCGATACCGGTAAAAACCACCTTTGGCAGGTGTTTTTTGAACTTCGAGAGCGCGTCCTTCCCGTCGGGCGACTCGATGATCGAAAATCCCGCGAGTTGCAACAAATCCCGATAGACCTCCCGCGTCGATTGATCGTCGTCCACGATGAGCACCTGAACTCCTTCTTTTTTGTCCATATGTGTAATATTATGGCAACCGCAAAACAAAACAGGGGGTTGCCAAGATTCCAAAAACAAATTTTTCTCACACGTTTCACGAATGCTGATCCGACGTTCGAAAAATTTATTTTTGGAATCTTGGCGCGTGTTAAATTTTAGATTTTGTTTTGCGGGGTCTATACATCAAAAAATTTTCTGCACGGCTGATTTTGAAAAAATATTCGGAAGCGCGACCCGGGAAGAAAAGAACGAGAAGAGAACAAAGAAAAACAAAACAATAAGTGCCGCAACAAGAAGCGCCGCTCGAACGATGGGTGATGACGACTCCGGCATACGCATGAGATATTTTTTTCAGTATACCACTGCCGAGAAAAGAAGAAAGGGTGGTATAATAAAATTCAAGTCAAATTCTAGACGTATGTCCGAACCCATCATCGCGATCAGTCGACTCCGCGTCATCTACAATCAGGGGAAATCGAACGAAGTCCGCGCGCTCGAAGAAACCAATCTGGATATCTATCCGGAAGAATATGTCATCATCTACGGTCCTTCCGGATGCGGCAAGTCAACCCTCCTCTATTCGATCGCCGGACTCCAAAAACCCACCTACGGCGACGTCGCCGTCAAACAGAAACCGCTCTCCAAAATGACGCGGCGCGAAGAGCTTGAATTTCACCAAACCTGGATCGGCATGATTTTCCAGGCATTCTACCTCATCCCTTCGCTCAATGTCATCGAAAACGTCTGTCTCCCCAAAACCTTTCGCGGCGAGAGCGTGAAGAGTCGCCGAAAAGACGGTATCAAGCTTCTGCGACGCTTCGCCATTGCGGAACAACTCGACAAATTCCCGAGCCAGCTCTCGGGAGGTCAAAAGCAACGCGTCGCGATCGCGCGTTCCCTCGTCAACAACCCCGACATCATCCTCGCGGACGAACCCGTGGGAAACCTCGACAGCGAATCGGCCCAAAACGTGCTCGATATCCTGAAGGAACTGAATGAAGTCGACCGGAAGACCGTCATCATGGTGACGCACAACGCCGAGCATCTCCCCTACGCCGACCGCATCATCTACATGAAAGACGGTCGTATCGAACGGGAAGTCATCCAGAAGGACAAACGGAAAATCGAAGCGAAAAAACCGGAAGCGGAAATCGCCGAGGACAATCTCCCGCCGGAACTCAAGATGCTTATGGGATCGTTCCGCTCGCTCTCGTCCCAGCAAATGAATGTTCTCCTCATCCCCTTCAAGGCGAAGCAACTCCTCGCGCATGTCCTCTCGAATCTCACCGAGGAACAGCTCTCTATGGCGGAAAGCTTCCTCAAAGAATACCTCTTCAACAATATCGATCGCGAACAATTCGCCGCAAAACTCGATATGGATCCGGACAGGGGCGGCGGCGGATGGAACAAAAAACAGGCGGGAAATTTCACCGCCCGCATCGAAGCGCTCGTCGCGCAATCAAAAGTTGTGTCCGGAAA
>JAYRSG010000072.1:0-6550 GCA_041920175.1 Candidatus Moraniibacteriota bacterium
GGTATCCGATTGCGGTGAATCGAGAATATTCTCTCGCCTACGTCGTGCCGGGTGAGGTGCGGGATGTTTCTCGATCGGTTCGCGATGTCGCTTCGACGCTCGAGCTCGACCCGGAGGTTCTTCTTGAAAAATTTTCAAAGGCGAACGATCCGTTTGAAATTTTGAAACGACGACTTTCGGACGAGGAAGCGGATCGAGTTCGAGTGCTTGGCGTTCGGGGTGTGTTTCTCCTTCCGGAAACATACCGCTATTATCCCGGCGAACATTTGGCCGCGCAAACCGTGGGGTTTGTCGGTATGAAAGATGACGCGTATGTCGGTCGCTATGGGATCGAGGCATCGTTTGAGGATATACTCAAAGGGTCGGTCGGTTCCGTCTCGAATGAACGAGACGCAGGCGGTCGATGGATTCCGCTTTCGGGGAAATCTTTCACGCCGCCGGAGCACGGTGCAAATGTGATTCTTACGATCGAACGGGTTATCCAATATGAAATTGAGAAAATTTTGAAAGAAGCGGTCGAGAAATTTCAAGCGGAAAGCGGAACAATTCTCGTCTTGGAGCCCAAAACGGGAAATATTCTCGCTCTTGCTTCGTTTCCGAGTTTTAATCCGAACGAGTATTCGAAGGAAGAGCGTCCCGAATCTTTTTTAAATCCGGCAGTGAGTCTGTCTTATGAACCCGGGTCCGTTTTGAAACCGATTTCGATGGCGATCGGTATCGAAGACGGAAAAGTGAACGCGGAAACGGAATATGTCGATACGGGATCGATCGCGGAAGGCGGATTTGTGATTCGAAACGCCGAGGAGAAGGTCTACGGTCGTTCCACAATGACTCGGGTGCTCGACGAGTCCATCAATACCGGCGTGATTTTTGTTGAGCGATTGGTGGGGAACGCGCGGTTTCGAGAATATCTCTCTCGGTTTGGTTTCGGAGAAAAAACCGGAATCGCGCTTCCGGCGGAATCGTCGGGAAATATCAAAAATCTCGCGAACGCGAAACGATCCATCGAATTTTATACCGCATCATTCGGACAAGGTATTACGGTAACGCCGCTTCAGATGGCGAATGCCTACGCGGCTATCGCGAATGGCGGCGTTCTCATGAAACCGAACATCGTGAAGCGGATTATTTTTTCGGATGGTCGTGTCGAAGATCGTGTTCCGGAGGAAATTCGTTCGGTAGTCGGAGAGCGGGCGGCGAAGGAAATTGGAAAAATGCTTCGGAGTGTGGTAGTGAACGGTCACGGGAAACGAGCCGACGTTCCCGGATATCTCGTCGTGGGGAAGACGGGAACGGCGCAGGTTGCAAAATCGGGGACAAAAGGGTATGAAGAGGGAATGAATATCGGTTCTTTCGTCGGATACGCGCCGCTTGAAGATCCAAAATTCGTTGTTTTGGTGAAGATTGATAATCCGAAGAATGTCGATTGGGCGGAGTCAAGCGCCGCGCCGACTTTTCAAAAGGTGATGAAATTCCTCCTCGAGTCTTCGGGCGTGAAACCGACGGAGACAACTCAATGAATAGGGAACAATGAGCAATGAGTCGGCAAGCGACAATTTTCAATAACCAATTATCAATGTTCAATAAAAAGAATTTGGAAGTTTGAAACCTATGAGGGTGTTAAAAAAGCTTTAAATTCAAGAATATCTCCTGAGCTTTTTCGGGTCCCGCCTTGCGGGATTGCGGCTTTCGAACGGAGCGGAAGACAAGCAAAAAAATAATTTTTTCCGAAAAAGCGGACTTTTTTAACACGCTCTATGAAATCATTTCATCTTCGACTGCTTGAATATGGGCTCCGCGCGATGGCGATATTGGTTTTGAAGCGACACCGACCGATCATTGTCGCCATCACCGGTTCGGTGGGGAAGAGTTCGACCAAGGAAGCGGTCCGAGCGGTGTTGTCGGCGCGCTTCCGGGTGCGACAGAGTCCGGAAAATTTCAACAATGAAATCGGCGTCCCGCTCACGATTCTCGGTGTCTCGGGCGCGAGTGGTTCGCGTGCGCGAATTTTTTTGGCGCCGTTTTCTTTTCTTGTTTCGCTCTTTCTTCCAAGAAAGCGTTATCCGGAAATTCTTATTCTCGAATTGGGCGTCGATCGGGTCGGCGATATGGACTATCTCCTTGGCTTTCTTTCGCCGACGGTCGGTATTCTTACGACCATTTCAACGAGTCATCTTGAATTTTTCAAAACCGTTTCGACGATCGCGCGCGAAAAGGGGAAGCTTATTCTCTCGCTTCCCAAGACCGGGCTTGCGGTCTTGAATGCCGATGAACCGCGAGTGCTGAAGTTTCGAGAGAAGGCGCGGGCGAATGTGCTTTCGTACGGATTTGAGGAAAATGCCGACGTGCGTGCGACGCACATCGCTTTTTTTCGCGATGCGGTCGGCATGCCGATCGGATCGAGTTTCAAAATGGAGTACGAAGGAAAGAGTATTCCCGTTCGTTTGCCGAATATTATTGCTGAACACCATATCGAAGCGGCGCTTGCGGCGGCGGCGGTTGGGATTTTTTTCAAAATGAATCCGCTCGAGGTGGCGGAAGCGCTCCGAAATTTTCAATCGCTTCCGGGAAGGATGCGCCTCTTTGAAGGAGTTCATCGGTCGCTCCTCGTGGATGACACGTATAACGCTTCGCCGAAATCGCTCGAAGCCGCAATGAAGACGCTTGGAAATTTGGGCGGAGCGCGACGAATCGTTGCTTTGGGGGATATGCTGGAATTGGGACCCGAGAGCGAATCGTCGCACCGGAAGGTTGCGTCGTGGATTGCGGAGTGCGGTGTTTCCGAAGTGTTTCTTTTGGGGAAGCATACGCTTTTTTCCAAGGAAGAACTCGAGCGAATCGGATTTCCGAAAGATCGGCTTCACTGGTTTTCGGATCCGGAATCTCTCGGCGCTCAACTCTCCGCATTTTTGCGCGAGGGCGATATCGTTCTTCTCAAGGGTTCGCAAGGCATGCGCCTTGAAAAAGCGGTTGAAATGCTTCTTCTCTCCCCATCTTCCAATCAATCGCTCCTCTGCCGGCAATCAGATGAATGGAAACGAAAGCCCTTCGTGGCTCGATAATCGATATTTTTCAAATCGGCGCGGTTTCTCGGTATCCTTGTTGACTCTTCTTGATTACGGTATAATAAGAGGCGAAAGCGGGCGGGAAGGTAAAAGCTCGCGGGTAAGCCGTAATTCTTTTTGAATGCCTATGACCGAGAACGCGAAAGATCGGGAGTTCGTGGAGTATGTCGTGAAAATGCTCGTGGATCACCCGAATGATGTGAAAGTGGATCGGAAAGTCGATGAAATGGGCGTGCTCATCACGCTCGATGTGAATCCGGAAGATATGGGAATGGTGATTGGTCGAGAAGGAGTGACGGCGAAGGCGCTTCGGACGCTTCTCCGGGTGATCGGCGCTCGAAATAACGCTCGCGTAAATTTGAAGATCAATGAGCCGGTCGGTTCGACTCGCGGGAATCGGGATTTTTCCGTTCCTCGCCACGCGGGGCCGGAAGACGTCTCTTCCCCTCCCGTTCAACCCGAAAAGCGCAGTCTCGACGAGGTGATGGATGATATACGAATATAGGAGGGAATTTCTTCTGAAAAAATTGGGAGATGTTGCCTTTGAAACCGCCCCGGATGGGGGCGGTTTTGGCTTCGAGGATTGAAAAAAAATTGATCCCGCCGTATACTCGAGTTAGAGTGATACCAACTTACCCTCATCTCTGCTCCCTTGAGAGTTGCCTCGACCGTACCCCGAAAAAATCGGGGCTCACACAAATTTCTCTATCGGAGCAAACTAGAGAAAAATTATTTTTTACGGTCTCGGCGTGCATGATAGAAGACTTTAGGATAATTTGGTGTGAGCGGGTTTTTCTCTTTGATTTTTTGATGGAACGGTATGGCTTTGATAAAAAAAATCTGTCGATCCGGTCTTTTACTTGTCGGTGTGGCAATCATTGGCGGTATAGCGGGCATTGTGGCGGATCGAGCGCTTCTTCCCAAGATAGCGGCGAACAGCTTTTTTTCCCGGTGGGACATTTTCAAAAAAGCGTCGGAAAATACCGTTATTATCAATAAAACGGAGCAAGTGATTGTTCGGGAGGATGACTCGGTTGAGACGATCGCGCTTTCGGCGTCTCCTTCGGTTGTCAATATTCTCTCAGTGAGAAATGCCGGCGCCGAAATTGGGAAAATAGGAGAAGAATCGCCGAGAAATGTCGGGATGCTTCAGGGGAGCGGCGTTCTCGTTACGAATGACGGACTTATCGCCACATTTCGAACCGCCCTTCTCGAAGATGCCGTGTATACGGTTTTTCTCTATAACGGAACGAGTTATCCCGCGAAGCGAGTTGGAGCGGACTCTCTGACGGGTCTTGTGTATCTCTCAATAGCCGCTTCAAATCTTCCCTCCATTTCTTTTGCCAACCCAGACGATATTCGTGCCGGAAAAAAACTTATTTTGATCGCCAATACATCCGAAGAATACCGAAATCGGTATTCGACGGCGCTCCTTGGGAATACCGACAAAACATTCAATATCGCGGGCGGCGCCATCGCTTCTTCCGAACAGTGGGAGGGGACATATACCGTCGATGCGATCAATATCGCGTCCTATCTCGGAGGTCCCGCTATCGATTATCAGGGCGATTTGGTGGGTATAGTCGGGAATGCTCCGCGGGATGGCGGTTTCGATTCTTTTCTTCTTCCCGGAAGCGCCATCAGAGAATCACTTGAGCGACAGGTTGGCGGGAGACTTGCAAAGCGACCGATCTTTGGCGCTTCGTATCTCTCTCTTACCAAAGCGTATTCGATCGCCCATTCACTGAATCGCGATCGTGGCGCTCTCATTACCACTCCTTCCGGAAAACAAGGACTCGCGATTCTTTTCGGGTCGCCGGCTGAAAAAGCGGGATTTCGGGTGGGCGATATCGTGACGGCGATCGACGGAAAAGAAATAAATCTCGATAATCCGCTTTCGGTTGCGATTGGTCGGATTGAAAAAGGGGAGGTGGCAAATTTTTTGATTCTTCGCGACGGAAAGGAACAGACTCTGGAGGTCGCCCTGTGATGTATTTAGGCACTGTCGCAAAACAAGTTAATCGGTTCCATACGCCGAAGTTCTCATTCTATCTTCAAGTTGACAACAAAAGCGTGCAGGTTATTTTGCGACGATGCCTTAGCACTCGCACTTGACAAGTGCTAACCGCTTTTCTAGAATGGGAGGAGCGAGTTTGGTGTTAATCCATCAGTAAAGACATGCCTATGAAAAAAGTGAATGTGTCTCCCCTGGGCGAGAATGTTTTGGTATCGTTTGAAAAGCCGGAGAAGAAAACCGAGTCCGGTATTTATCTTCCGGAAAATGCCTCCGAGGATCGCTCCTCAAAACAAGGCAAGGTGGTTGCCGTTGGCGAGAGTGACAAAATTAAGGTCAAACCCGGTCAGCGTATTATCTATACCCGCTACGGCGGCACGGATGTGAAAATTTCCGGCGTCGAGTACGCGATCGTCAAGAACGACGATATCCTCGCGGTTGTGCAGGAGTAGAATTCCGTCTGAATTGATTTCAAATCGTCCGACACGAAAAAGCCCGATGTAGTTGGGCTTTTTTGCTTTGGAGACCCTGTTTTAGTTTCTGTCCGATGCTATTGACAGTTTTTGTTTTGTGTGCTACCATCTCAAGTCGGTCAGTATAGAGGAGGAAGAAATGAGATGACCGGAACGGGTGTTGGGGCGCGACCCGGAAAGAACAGCGCTCTCGGGAACATGATGTTCCTCGTATCGTGCGAAAGTATCTTCCCCGAATCTTTTTCGTACCGCCAAACCAATAGCCAGGTCACGCTCGGCGCGGTGCAAAAAGAAAGAAGTTTCGGGACGGCAAGATGCTTTCGAAGAATTTTCATCGGCCCAGATAAACAAAAGGAGGCACGATGAAGACCGAAAGAAAGGGTGAATGAAAGACGGCCCGCCAAAAACAGGTCTTTCCGCGCGTTTTTTTCTGGCGTCACGGAAGATTCCGGCACTGCTCGGAAGGCACGTGTCGGAAGCGTCGGAAATGAATGCGTGAGGACCGGGGAAGATAACTTTGGAACCCAGCTCGTGCGTGCCACAACGTGGTACCGCCGAGAAACGGCCAGAGGGTCAAAGTCATCGGGGCGTCCCGGAAGGAAGAACAGCAAGCGCCCGCATACGCCGGGGAGAAAAGCATGGAGCTTTTTCCTCCTCGGCACTACACACTTTTTGGGGATTTTGGTGTGTGGGAATCGGTTACAAAATCTCCCTTTGAATAAAATCGTTTCAATTTGAAATGGTTTTTGAGAGGAAAAAGATCGTTCTTTGAAAAAAATGATCATGCATGATCTTGGTGCTTGGCGCGTTCTTGGTGTGCTGTTTTTGTTTCTCTCTCCTCATGCAGTACACCAAAAATGCGTCCGGCATAGGGTCGGATGCTTTCAACTCCCTGTAGGAGGGAAAGATGAACAAGACACAGATTGAGTTTTTAATGGGCTTGGTTTCCGAATCTGATTTGGTTGACCATAAGGAGACTGACCACACTGATCGCCTGA
>JAYRSG010000073.1:0-3274 GCA_041920175.1 Candidatus Moraniibacteriota bacterium
ACGCGTCCGCCCGCGCGATATTGGAGGGCGCTCTCCTCCCGCTCCTTGACACCGCGTCGAATGACCGCCTGCGCATCCGCATCGGAAAATTCCGAGAACGGCACACGTTTCCCGATCGCCGCGTTTTTGATCGCGCTCTCAAGGAAACGGAGCGTGTCGCGACGAAATACGTCCCCCGAACGCATTGCCTCTTTCCTGTCTTCGTGAATGGTTTCAATAAGATGCGACATAGATTTCAGCGATTGAGTTTGCGACGAACTTCGCGAAGTGATTCTTCGTCAAACCGACCGAGCTTCTTCAGCCGATCGATTTCTTTTCGGATTTTCACTTTGTAGAGCGCTTCTTCGCGCCGTTTGATCCGACTTTTTTCTTCAATACGAAACCGATGTTTTCGAACCGATTGCAAGACGCCGCTCTGTTGGACGCGACGAGAAAACCTCCGAATCATACTCTCCGGCGTTTCGCGTTCTTTCTTTCGGATATGAATCATAGAGAAAAACCTCCTTTCAGGAAACGGGACGAATATCTTCGTGGAGCTTCGCCCCTCCGATCAGGTGCAAATGAATATGCGGAATCTCTTGTCCGCCATCCCTCCCCACCCGAAAAAGCAGTTTATACCCTTTCTCGGAAATGTTCAAGTTCTTTGCCACATCGCGCGCCGCAAGAATCATTTTCCCGATCAAAGACGCGTCTTCCGGCGCGAGATCATTTATCGACGAAATCTCTCGTTTCGGAATGATGAGAATATGCACCGGCGCGAGCGGGTGAATATCCCGAAACGCGAGTATATCCTCATCTTCAAAGAGGATGTCAGCCGGAATTTCTCTCCTGATGATTTTGGTAAAAACCGTCGCCATATTCATTCAATGAACAAAGAACAATGAGCTCTTTGTTTCTTGTTATACCAACTTACCCTAAAGACTTCTCTCATGCGCGCCAAGATTGCAAAAAGTAATTTTTTGAACGTCGGATCAGCATTCGTGAAACGTGTGAACCCCGATTTTTTCGGGGTGCAATCTTGGCAACTGTCGAGGTAGCAGAGATTAGGTTAACTTGGTATTACTTCCCATGATTCGCGTGCGCGTTGATTTTCAATATTTTTTTGACCGCGCCGACGAGCTTGTCCTGCCGCACCATTTCTTGCGTTCCGCTCACCATATCTTTGACGATGGCGGTTCCATCAAGCGCTTCTTTCTGACCGATAATAACGGTAACTTCGGCATTAACCCGATTCGCGGCTCGCAATTGCGCCTTCAAATTTCCTCGACCGAAACTCTCGGCGACCAGCACGTCATTCTTCTGAAGCTCGGAAAAAATCCGAAGACTCTTTTTCTTGGCGCAATCACCAAGCTGCGCGAGAAATACCTTGGGACGCATTTCGCGATAGGGTTTCACGCCGAGACGCATCATCTCGAGAACCAACCGATCCATGCCGAGCGCGAACCCGATCGCCGGCGTCGCCTCGCCGCCCAGAGATTTAATGAGTCCGTCATAACGGCCGCCGCCCCCGAGAGACGCTTTCTTCCCTTCCCGTTCATTTTCCGTGGAATAAATCTCAAACACCGTTTTCGTATAATAGTCGAGTCCGCGCACGAGTCGGGGATTTACGATGTAAGAAATCGAGAGTTCATCAAGATATTCAAGGAGCGTCTTGAAATGCGCGCGCGAATCGGGATCAAGATAATCCGCCGATTGAGGCGCGTTCGTCGTTACCTGGAAACACTTGTCCTCCTTGCAATCGAGAACGCGGAGCGGATTCTTCTGGAGACGATCCTTGCAATTTTGACAGAGTTTGTGGCGTTGAGACTCGAGGAAACGAACGAGAATTTTCCGGTATTCTTTGCGTCCTTCCGGCGTCCCGATGCTATTTACTTGAAACTCGATATTCTTGAGTCCCAGTTGCGTCACCACCCGCGAGGCGACTTGAAAAATTTGCGCGTCAAGAATAGGATCCGCTTCGCCGAAAATATCGAAGTTGGCCTGCCAGTGTTCGCGATACCGCCCTTCTTGGGGTCGATCGTACCGAAAAATCGGTCCCATCGAAAAAAGCTTGACGGGCTTTGGAAGCATATGCATTCCATGCTCGATATAGGCGCGGGCGATACCAGCGGTAAACTCCGGCCGAAGCGCCGCCTTGTCGCCGCCTCTCGTTTCAAAAAGATAGATTTCTTTATCAACAATATCCGTTCCCGTTCCGATGGAACGAATGAAAAGATTGGCATATTCAACGACCGGCGTATCGATGCGTTGAAACCCGAACTCCTGACACGCGTTTGACGAGAGCCGACGAATGCGCTCCCAATAGGGTTGTTCTTCGGGTAAAATATCTCGCATACCCCGAAGCGTCTGCAAAAGAAACGGCTCTTTGGAATGTGTCGATTTTTTTTCGGAAGACTTCCCCTTTTTTTGCGATGACTCTTTTGAAACACCGGTAACGGATGGCATAGATAAAAACATTTTTAAAAAGCGGTAAAACGATCAAACGGCCACGCTCGGAGCAGTACCTTGCCGGTAATGCGGTTCTTGGGAACCGGACCAAACGCGCGGGAATCTTTGCTCGCCGTCCGATTGTCCCCGAGCAAAAAATATTCGTCCGATCCGAGCGTCACCGCGCGATCCCCGGTCGTCTCCACGGTCGACAGAAGGTATCCGCTCTCATCGAGAACAAAGCCGGCTGGCGCTTGAACGTTTTTGATGCGAACGCGAAAACCTTTGATTTCCACCGTTTCACCCGGAAGTCCGATAACGCGTTTGATAAAATACTGTCCAGTGACACCGGGCGGTCGAAAAACGACCGGATCACCTCGGTGGAGGTCCCGAAAAGACGATACCTGAAAGAGTTTGCTTCCCCCGAAGCCGACTTCCGTTTCCTTGTACCCGAACTCTCCGACAATGAGATATTCGCCGTCATGAAAATTCGGCTCCATACTTGCTCCCTGCACAAAGAACGGTTGGAAGAAGAAGACGCGAACGGGTATAATAATGACGAGCGCGAGAAGCCCGATCTTGACGATCTCCCAGAGAAATTTTCCCACGCCGTATACCTCTTCATCTTCCTCACGAGGAGAAGTTGTTCGGAGTTGATCGGAAAAGCTCATAATCTTTCAAAAAAAGAGCCGAGTACCGTACGGCTTTCACAGAATATCACGCGCGTACAAACATTGGCAAGCCATCCGTTCGCGAGTGAAAAATTGAACAATTTATACCATTTCTGGAAAATACTTTCCCTCTCTCCCGCTCAGGAGATCACGAAAAAGAATTTTTCGAAATCTTA
>JAYRSG010000074.1:0-9483 GCA_041920175.1 Candidatus Moraniibacteriota bacterium
AAGTCCTTCGAGCGACGTGCCCCCGATATACATGCCGGGACGCTTCCTGACCGGATCGAGCCCCTCCAACACCTGAATGGAAGCAGCGCCATAATCATTCTTATTTTTGGGTTCGGATGGCGACATAATACCAAATCAAATAAAACTATTTCTTATTGCACGCCGAGACCACGAAAAATAATTTTTTTCTAGTTTGCTCCGATAGAGAGGAGCATGTGAACCCCGATTTTTTCGGGGCGTGGTCGAGGCAACTTTCAAGTGAGCAGAAATAAAAATAGACCGCCGCACAAAAAACCAAAATCGACATCACTCCGCCTTCTTTATTCGAAATTTTCGGAGAAAAAAGAGTTCAATCAAAAAAAGAAACCCGAAAAGAAAGAGCGCGTCCCACCACACGAGCCACTCCGCCCGCAAAAGGAAGAGCACACCCATGCAAAAAATCGCCCCCAATATCCCCTGCCGCACGCTCGTGCCAACACGAAGGAGCGCTCGTTCACTCCCCAGAATCATCCGCCGCATGAGGAGAACCGCGAGAGAACATACTCCCCCGAGCAAGAGGAAGAGCGTCGTCGAAAAGAGCAACCATTCGAGCGGCGTCGCATTCTCCGGATTCACAAAAAAAAGCACCGTCCCCCAGGAGAGAAACGCGAGTATCGTACTCAATACCCCCCCAAAAAGTACGAACGACCACCGCATATCGACAGACGATCAAAAACCAACCACTCCCTACCTCGCCAGTATAGCCAAAAACCAAGAAAAGAGCAAGAAAAAAGACTTTTAAACTCGAGAGACGTAGGTGCCGCGATCGGTGTTGACGACAATGCGATCACCCTCTTTGACAAAGAGCGGGGTCGTCACCTCAAGTCCGGTTTCGAGCGTAACGAGTTTGTCGCCGGAAGAAACACTATCTCCCTTAATCCCGGGCGGCGCGTCGACAACGGTGAGTGTTACCTTGGGAGGAAGCTCGACAGTAAGCGGCGTCCCGTCATACTGGAGGAGCGTCACTTCCGTTCCTTCGATAAGATAACGCTCGGCGCCTCCCAGCATCGTCGCAGAAAGCGAAACCTGATCGTAGGATTCCATGTCCATAAAGGCATAGGAATCACCCTCGCGATAGAGGTACTGCGCTTTGGATTTCGCCACGTCCGCCTCCTCAACCTTGTCCGCCCCCTGGAACGTTCGTTCCAAAACCGCGCCCGTTCGAAGATTCTTGAGTCGCGTTCGCAGAACTGCCCCCGCGCGCCCCGTCTTCGAGTGCTCATGATACAAAACGGCGTACGGATCCCCTTCGAGTACGATTTTTTTTCCGGTTTTGATGTCGCTGATACTGAGCATACGAATACCTCCGAATGAAAAATGCTAAACTTTAAATTTCAATCCGCCAGCTGGCGGACAAAAAAATATTCTGAATACACACCAAATGATATTCTCCTATTGTATAACGTATGGCACAAGCGCCATATATCGCGCGCGCTTGATGGCAACGGAGAGGTGACGCTGTTCCTTCGTCGTCAACCCGAATTTTTTCGGCGGGTAGATCTTTCCCTGGGAATTCAAAAATCGCCGGAGAAAATACGCGTCCTTGTAGTCAAGGCTTTCCAATTTCTTCCGCATCGCCTGCTCTTGCTCACTCGTTTGCATAAAAATTGCATTCAGAAGTTATACCAAAAAACCAAAAAACTAAACAACTAAACAACTAAAACGGTACCTCCTCTATCTTGATCTCTTCCTTCTCGTCGTCGAGATTGATGGTCGGGATGTCGTCATCCGGAGTTCCCGCTTTCGTGTGAGGCGCGCTCGGTCGCGACGCGGGCGCCGCTCCGCTCTCTCGCGGATACCCGCCGCCCTGCCCCATCGGTCGACTCCCCATCTGCATATTCTCGGCGACAATCTCCGTCACCCGTCGCTCGATACCGTCTTTGCCGGTATAGGTGCGTGTCTGAATTCTCCCCTCGAAATACGCCTCCTGCCCCTTGGTCAGATACTGTGCCGCGATTTCCGCGAGCCGCCCCCACACGATGATGGTGTGAAATTCGGTTTTCTCTTGCTTCTGACCGCTCTTGTCGCTCCACCGATGACTCGTCGCGAGTCCGATCGTCGCAACCGTCTGTCCGGTAGACGTCGTTCGTGTTTCGGGATCGCGCGTCAATCTCCCCACCAAAACCGCTTTGTTTACATTCATAAGCGTAAAAAACGACAAAAAAACCAAAAAACTAGACAACCAAATAACCAGACAAACAAATTAGATATCGAGCACTTCGCCCAACTTTTTGTCTATCTCCGTATCGGTCATAGCAGGCTTCGCCGGAAGTTCCGGAGCTGGAGTATTTTGAAACAATCGCGGGCGATTCAACTGGTATCGTCCCGGAGACTTTCGGCGCATATCAGGGACGCGCCTCACGCGATCCTGCGATTCTTCAAGAGTCGGCAATCCCTCCGCGCGGACGATGATCGATCGAAGCACACCACCCAAAAGCGAGAGTCGTTTCGAGATCGCGCCCGGAATATCGGAACCGGTTTCGCTCACCGTCGTAAAACGCTTCGCGATATAAGTTCCGCGGCGCTCGCCGCGAATCGCGTATTCCATTCGTCGTTCATCAACAAATTCGCCCGCCGCCATTTCTCCGCCCTCCGCGACAATCGCCGCCTCCACGCTCTTTTTTATATCGCCGAGCTCCACCTTCTTTGAGTCTCCCACCACATAGAAAATTTCATACTCCGTCATATCGTTTGAATACCGCCGCAAAACCCCACCGAGGTGTCGTGCGCGACGAAAAAAATAAAACCCGCAACGAAAAAAAGCCGTTGCGGAATCGGAACATCCCGCGTCCCGCCCAATCTCCTTCGGGGAAACCCCTCGGCGAAGCGGAGCGAGAAAGGTCTTTCTCTGTTGTGAGAACACCCTACCACATTCAAAAGTTTTGTCAATTTTCCGTCTCATACCAAATTATCCTGAAGTCTTCTAACACGCACGCCGAGACTGCAAAAATATTTTTTCTCTAGTTTGCTCCGAGCCCGGGAGGAGCATGTGAGAAAAAATATTTTTGCGGTCGAGGCAACTCACAAGGAAGCAGAGATGAGGGTAAGTTGGTATCACTCGCCAACACCTTCGGTGAGTTCTAGAATCTAATGCCCCCTTTCTCCTCTTTTCTGCTATACTTTCACCAAGGAGGGCGGAAAAGCAGACCTTTTTAGCATACCTTTAGCATGCCCTCACTCTTTATGAACAAATTTCTCTCCTTTGTTTCCGGACGAGAATATCCCGTCCTCCACGACACCGAATTCTGGCTTATCGAAGCGAAAGAAAAGATTTCCGAGCTTTCGTTTCGACGCGGACAACATATTCTCGAACGGGTCTTTCAACGAAAAGTACGGGATATTCACCGGCGTTTTTCCCGTTTCTACGCGCCCTACGCGAAACGCGCGTCCTGGATATCTTCGATCGGAACGGACGGCGCCGCTCCCGAAACACTCCTCCTCGCCACTCGGTGGCTCCTCAAAAAACACGCTCCGACAGCGGCAGAGTTTCGCGCGCTCGAGGTTTCGCTCGCTCAAGTACCGTTCGATGAAATCGCTCCCGCGCACCTCCTCGAGGCGGGATTTCTGCTGAACGAATACGTCGAGAGAACCAATTTTCGCTTCTCGGAGGAAACGCTCGCGAGCACCCTGAACGACTGGCAAGAAAAGGAGGGGTCGTCGCTCTCGCTTGCCGAAACGGAAGCGCTCTTCCCTGTGCTTCGCCTCTTCGCGCTCGACAAACTCTCCGCAGTCGCCATTCGACTCGCTGAAACGGAAAGGGCGCGCGCGGACGCGTCCCGTCTCTTCAAAAAAATCGGCCCGGATCGACTCCGTTTCGAGAAAATCCTCCGAAAAATCCGTTCCGAGAAAGAAACGCTTTATGCGAAGATGTTTTCGGAAACCTTCACCGAAGCACTCGAAAGAGAGACGCATCCGTTTTCCCGTTTCCGCGAAGAGACACCCGAGAAAAAGGAAAGTCAGGCCGTTAAAGAAATTTCGACGCGAGTCAGAATTCTCATTCGATCACTCTCGCTCCTCGGAGAATTCGAATGGACGACACTCCTCAAGAAAACAAATACGCTCCACCGAATTCTCGTTCGCGACCCCGCCGATGTCTACACCGCGATGACATCGCTTTCACAGGAAGTTTACCGAAAGAGAGCTTCTTCGATAGCAAAGGTTCTCCGGGTTCCCGAAGAAGCCGTCGCGAAAACCGCGCTCGCACTCGCGAAATCGTCCGAAGAATCGCCCCGGAACCACATCGGTTTCTTCCTCGTCGACGACGGGCTCCCGATCCTTATCAAACGATTGACGGGTCGCTCTTCGCTCTCATGGTGGCACTGGTATCTCGATCGCGAGAGGCTCCCCGCACTTCAAACAGCGTATTTCTCCCTCCTTTTTTCTTTCGTCGCGATTTCAATCGGAATATTCGCCGCGATGACACCGCTATCACATTCGCTTTTCATTCTCCCCCTCCTCATCCCGCTCCTCTTCAAAACAGGGAAGCACATGATCGACAGCCTCTTCGTTGGCATTGTCCCACCAACATTCTTGCCGCGCCTCAATTTCCGCCGAGCGCTCCCCGAAACCGTTTCCGCCGTCTTCGTTATTCCCGCTTTTTTAAAAAACAAAAAGACACTCCGAGCGCTCACGGAAAAATTAGAAACCGCCTACTTGAGCAATACAAAGGGAAATATTTCCTTTTGCCTCCTCCTTGATTATCCGGATGCAAATCGCGAAACGCTCCCCGAAGACGAACCCCTCCTCGAAGGAACGCGCGCGCTCTTCCGAGAACTCAACGAACGATACGGTCAAATCGATCGGTTCTCCTTTTTTCTCCGATCGCGGGTCTGGTCGGCGCGCCAGGAGCTCTGGATGGGATGGGAACGAAAACGCGGGAAACTCCTCGACTTCGCTCGAATCCTGCGCGGGAAAACTCCTTCCTCCCCTTTCGTTTTTTCATCGGAGCATCTCCCCGCGGCGGACTTCGTCATCACCCTCGATGAAGACGCGTTCATCCCGAGGGACTTCATTAGAGACATTCTCGGCATCCACGCGCACCCGCTCAACACGCCCCGTTTCCAAAAGAAAACCCTCGAGCGGGGATACACCTTCATCCAGCCGCAAGTGCGCCAGTGGTTCAAAAACCGCCACCGCTTCCGCCTTCCGCGCATCTTTTTCGACGAAAAGCGTTTCAGTGCGTATTCCACCGTTTTCCCCGAGGTGTATCAGGATGTTTTCCTTGAGGGAAGTTACGCCGGCAAAGGAAGCTTCCATGTCGACGGCTTCCTCGCGGCACTCGATACGACACTCCCGACCGATCAAATATTAAGCCACGATCTCCTCGAAGGATCGCTCGCACGAACAGCCTACGCCGCAGATATCGACGTGTTCGACGAATTCCCGCGTTCGCTCCGGGCGTTTCTTTCTCGAAGTCACCGGTGGACGCGCGGAGACTGGCAAATTCTCGACTGGCTCTTCGGACACGTTCGAAACGAACGAAATGAGACGATCCCCAACACGCTCCGATTCATTCATCGATTCAAGATTGCGGACAACCTGCTCCAAAGCCTGTTCCGCCCAACTGTTTTCCTCCTCACCCTTCTCTCTTGGGCGACCGAAAATACGCCCCTCCTCTTCTTCGTCTGGGCAATTTTTCTCTTCGATCTCTTTGCGTTCGATGTGGGCGTCGACGCGATACGATGGCTTACGCCATTTGTTCTCGGACGATGGAAGCACCTCGGATATCGCCTCCGAAAAACGCTCGTCCGAAGCGGGAGGCTCTTTCGACAGGCGGCGTTTGAATGCGCTATTCTTCCCTCCGCGGCAATTGATACGTTGCACGCAATCATGACGGCGCTTTTTCGACGTTTCGCGAGTAAGAAACATATGCTCGAATGGATTCCCTCAGCGCACTTCGAGAATCCTGTCGGACGGAAGCCCCTCATTTTTCCGCTCTTTTTCCTCGTTCTCATTTTCATAAGCCTCCGGTTTAAGTATCCCATCCCCCCGCTTCTCGCCTTGCTCCTCGCGCTCTGGATGACAATTCCCGCCCTCGTTTTCGCGCTCAATCACCCCTATCGTTCAATTGAAGTGCTCACTCGACGAAAAAGAAACAAACTCCGCCGGGACGCGCTCGAAACCTGGAGTTTTTTCGCCGATACGGTCGGTGAGGAGACACATTTCCTTCCGCCTGATTCCGCTCGAACGGAACCCGATCCGAAAGTTGCAAGCTACACTTCCATCACGAATATCGGGTTCTTCCTCATTTCAATTCTCGTCGCGCATCGCTTCGGATTTATCTCCCTCCGCAACGCGCTTGAGCGACTTTCGAAAACCCTTCAAACCCTCGAAAAACTCGAAACCTATCGCGGACACTTCTACAACTGGTACGACGTACGAACCACTCTCAAGGCTTCACCCTTTTTTATCTCAAGCGTGGACAGCGGAAATCTCCTCGCCTCGCTCATCGTCGTACGACAGTGGCTTTCTGGAGAAAAAACCCGGGAGCCGTCGCGCGCCATTCTCGGGCTCTCCGACCTTTCGCACCTTATTCAAGATCGCATTCCTCGAACGCTCGACCTACAATCATTCGCCGACTTCTGGGAAGCGCTCGTCGGACGAATCAACGCACTCTCCACCCTCCGCCTCAAAGAGAATCCGGAGGCGCTCCTCGATCACTTCACGGCCATGAAGGCCTCGATTTCCGGCATAATCGTTCCCAAACAACTCCCGAATCAAGTCTCAAACCTTTTAATGATGTTTCATACTCGCCTCTCCGATGCGATAGTCGAATCCGAACAAAACACAAGGGCACCTTCGACAGGAGAAGAGAGCGCGCTCCAAGATCGCCTCGACTCGATCATCGCCGCCATGCGCTTCGATTTTCTAAAGTCCCAAAAGCGCGGACTCCTCTCGATCGGCTATCATGTTCCTTCCAAACGGCTCGAACCCCGCTTCTACCAAACACTCGCCTCCGAGGCGCGCATCGGGAATTTCCTCGCACTCGCGGAAGGCACTCTCTCTTTCCGCGGATGGAACAAACTGAATCGCACCGTCCTCTCGCTTCCCGAAGGTCCCGCCCTCATTTCGTGGACAGGAACACTCTTCGAATACCTCATGCCGACCATTTTCCTCGAAGAACACCGCGACTCGCTCATTGGAAGGAGTATTCGGACGGCGATCCGGATGAATCGCCGCTTTGCCAAGAAAAAGCATCTTCCCATGTGGGGACTCTCCGAATCAAGCTATGCCGAAATCGATCGCGGCGGAAACTTCCGCTATAAACCGTTCGGACTCTCCTCGCTTTCACTCTCCCCGCTTGCCGACGAACGACCGGTCGTTTCGGCATACGCCATCGCCCTCTCCCTCACCTTCGATCTTCGCGCCGCACTCAAGAACTTGGAAACCTACGGCAAGGGCGGCGGTCGGTGCGACCATGGATACATCGAAGCAATTGATTTTTCTCGATCGAATCACGGCTCGCCCGTTCGCATCGCGATGAGCCACCACCAAGGGATGATCCTCTCCACGATCGGCAATCTCCTCTTCGACCGCTTCCTCTCTCGACTTTTCGAATCGCACCCACTCATTCAAAACTCCCTCTTTGTCCTCGATGAAGGCATTCCTCCGATCGATAAAGAACCCTTCCCTCGCCCCGCCCTCCCCTACCTCCAAAGCACCCTCGTCCATCCCCGAACACCATAGAGATTCGTTTACATTTGAGCGAAAAATTTCTGCTAAAAAACTTGCAAAAAAATAAAAAAGAGCTGGTCAGGCTCCTCTTGCTTATTTAACGACCCCATCATTTTTCACCGGCAAAGCCGGGAAACTTCTTGAACAAAATTACAGGCTCTTTCAACATTGAGAGTATTGTTCGGCATGTCTCTCAATTTTCCTTCGGCATCAACCGAAGTATTCGGAAAATTATCGAAAATCGGTCGAAGCAAACGCGTCGTTTCCCCGGGCATCCCCAACCCGCCGGCAACACCGATACCCATCACCCCATCCAAATTTCCAGAGAGACGGTCCAGAAGCGCAAGCATTGTTTCTGGAATAAAAGGTTTCCCTTGCACGCCGCTCGGATCTATGAGTACAAAGTCGCAAACTCCCTTGTAAGCAGACACTGACCGCGCAAACGATTCGGGATCGTTCTGAACCGAATCAAGAGCTCCTCGTCCACACTGGAGCACCAACGTATGTGAAGGATTCCGTTCTCGATAACGCTCCAGCGCCCCGGCGTCCGGCCAAAACATGTTGAGTTGAAACCCGTGAAGATTTTCCCCGCCCAGAGCCGAAACTTTCACAAGCTGGTCAAAGAGTCTCATTCTCTCTTCCGTGTGGAGGTGAATCAAATTGAGCGCCCGCGAATCTTTCGGAAATATTCCGGCAATATTTTCGGGCTTTGAATAACGATTTAGCCATTTGTTCGGAATTCCCCAAAGCGTTTTCTCATTCATCAAAACACCAATCATCAGTTTTCTCTTTGAATCATTCGGAAAAACTTTTAACACGTACGCAACTTCATCCCGAGACATGAACCCCGTTACGCCGATATATGGCACATTCACGGTATTACTCCTCTTTCTGTTGGGAAACAACTGGTTTGCGTCCGCAATGGGACATCGCATTCTCACATACAATCATCCCCGTGTCAAAGGCGAAAAACATAAAAACAGCCGCCAAAAATGGGCTGTTTTTGAAAGTCATGCGATCGCAATCCTCCGGAGCAATCCAATGTCTCAAGATGCTGTAACATAAACCATCCTACAGCTTCCTGTACCTCGCCCCCCTCTTTACCCCAATTCTTTCGACCAATTTCAAATCCACCAAACGGTACAACGCCTGTTTTACGGTTGCCATCGGAATCAAACCTCGGAGAAGAAGGCTGATTTCCGAAACACTCATCGTTCCAGTCTGGAAGAGCTGATATATCATCAGTTGTTTTTCCGAAAGGAGCTTTTCAGGCTGGTCGTTTTCCATTACCGCTTCGGCTCTTTTCACTTGTTCAAGGAGAGCGTCCAAAAGGAAACTCAACCATGGCGCTATGTCCTCGTTTTCCGTTTTATGCTTGGATTGAGTTCTTCGAAGCGCCAGATAATAGTCGATTTTCCTCTCTTCGATAATTTCATCGAGCGAAATATAAGGAACATACGTGTAACCAATCTTCAGAAGCAAAAGCGTGGTCAATGCTCTCGAAAGACGTCCATTTCCGTCCCTGAAAGGGTGAATAGCCAAAAACTCGAAAACAAAGTTGGCAACCAGAAGCAAAGGATGAATTTCCTTTTTTTTCATTTCTTCATCAAGCCAAAAGAGAGCATCATCCATCTCTTTCTTCACGAGATACGGCGGAGTCGGATCAAAAATGACCACCTCCTCGCCACCTTCCTTTCGCATCACCACCGTATTGGCCATTGTCTTGTATTTTCCCCGATGCTCCGCGTCTCTCTCTGAAAAATTGAG
The DNA here is from genome assembly GCA_041920175.1 of Candidatus Moraniibacteriota bacterium. Taxonomy (GTDB): domain Bacteria; phylum Patescibacteriota; class Minisyncoccia; order Moranbacterales; family UBA1568. The sequence goes on from JAYRSG010000074.1 coordinate 9,481, forward strand.
AAG
>JAYRSG010000075.1:0-6143 GCA_041920175.1 Candidatus Moraniibacteriota bacterium
GTCGATGAAAAAAGGACGAACGCGCGCCTCGAAAGCATTGTCCGCGACGCCTCGAAAGAACAGCCCGAGAAGATAAGCGCGGCGCTCGATGGGCTCCTCGGCGAGGCGAAAGTGGAATACGGAAAGAAAGAAGCGGAGATTGGGAAAGAGCCGTGGGGATATGTCCAAAAAACGCTCTTCCTCCGCACGCTCGACGGTCTCTGGATGAATCACTTGGACGAAATCGATTACCTCCGACAAGGAATCGGACTCCGCGGCTATGGACAGCGCGATCCGCTCGTCGAATACAAGCGCGAGGCGTTCAATATGTTTGTCATACTCCTTGAGAGCATTCGAACGACGTACCTCACGACGATCTTCAAAATGGTCGCCGTTCCCGCGCCCTCCCCCGAAACCGAAACGCTCCCGCAAAACGCCGAATACCGCGGCGCCGAAGAAGTCTCGTCCTTTTCCACCTCCGCCGCTCCCCAAAGCGGCGCCTCCCGCCCCGTCCAAAAACCGATCAACACCGGCCCCAAAGTCGGCCGTAACGATCCCTGCCCGTGCGGAGCGAAAAAGTCTGACGGAACTCCCGTGAAGTACAAGCACTGTCATGGGAAAAATTTGTGATTTTCCACTCGTTTGAGCGGAGTTCTCCGCCAAAGCGGAGGGCGGCAGCGGAAAGAAGTATAAAGAATGTTGCGAGAAATAGGGAGTAGTCTCTTTTAACAATCTTTTAACAAAACGCTTCCATATGGAAGTATTTTGTTAAAATTACCTTTTCCTTCCAGGAGGTTTCTTTCCAGAGACTCTGATGAGATAAAAATCGTTCTTGACAATCGTCTAATTATCGTCTATTATACGTCTATAGAGTTTCGTGAGAATATTTTAAATAAAGCAAAATATCGTATGTTTGCTCCGAAATATACCATAACCAATAGGCTCCTCAAAAATATCAAGCGCATCACGGAAATTATTGCCGGTCTCAATAACCGCCATTTTCCTCGGGTAGTGCTCGTGGAAATGGAGCGACGAGCGAGAGAATTGTCGGCGTATTCTTCGACGAGCATTGAGGGGAATCCTCTGCCGTTGACCGATGTCAAAAGAATTCTCAAACGGAGACCCGAGCATATCCGCGACTCCGAAAGAGAAGTTTTGAACTACAACAAAGCGTTGGTTGAATTGAATGATGCCATCAAGGAAGGAAAAATTTCTCTGAATGTCGATTGGCTGGAGAGAATTCAAAAATCGGTTACCGATGGTCTCATTGAGGAAAATCGTCATGGGCATATTAGGAAAGAACCGGTTTTTGTCAATGATCCGCGGACGCGAAAAACACTGTATTTGCCGCCTGATCATCAAGACATGGCACCTTTGCTGAAAGACCTGTTTACTTTTTTGGAAGAAAATAATCAAGGAGTTGATCCGCTCATTCTCGCGGGAATTTTCCACAAAGAGTTCGTGATTATCCATCCGTTTGTTGATGGCAACGGTCGCACGGCACGACTCGCGACCAAGGTACTCCTCGCGAAAATGGGACTCGATACGGTTCAGTTGTTCAGTTTCGAAAATTACTATAATCAAAACGTGACGCGCTATTTTCAGGAAGTCGGCTTGATGGGCAATTACTATGATCTCAAAGATCAGTTGGATTTCACTTCGTGGCTGGAATACTTTACGGATGGAATAATAGACGAATTGTTGCGAGTGCAGAAAGAACTGGAAAAAGAAACGATCACTCCCGAGACGATGTTGCAGGAACATCATCAAAAAATTATCGCCTTCATCAAAAAGAAGGGATTTATTACCGATCGCGAATATTCCACGCTCACCGACCGCGCCAAGCCGACGAGAAATTTGGATTTCAGGAAACTCATCGATTTGGGAATGATTGTGAAAGTCGGAAAAGGAAGGGCGACGCATTATACGTTGAAGTAGGGATTTCCCCATTGTCACAAGTCTCTCGAAGAGGACTCTGACGAGAGTGGAAAAAATTATTGCAAAGGTTTATGGGAATTAAAGTAGAATTCAATTCGGATTTGGCGCTAAGAAATATTTCAGAGTACAAAAATGGGAACAGAAAAATTGAGGAGTGTATTCCTGAAAATCTTGAAGCGGGCAAGGTGTATAACTTTTTGAAAAAAGACCAACGGAATTATTGGATTTACGGCGAGATTCCATTGATTGAGACAAAGGGTAATGAGGTTTTATCAAGACCAAAAGCAAGCATAAAAATTTTAGAAGCGACTCACTTTTGTGAAGACGAGACCGTTTACACGAAAGGGAAGTATCGAGTTATCGAAGTATTTACAGACAACGATGTTCATTTTGAATGCTTCGATAAGTTGGGAACAAGAATAAGTTGAGCAAATTTCTCCGGAAAAACGTATGAGTGGAATGGCTGACGCGATTATTTTTGATATGGACGGAGTGATTACCGACTCCGAGCCGCTTCAGGTGGAGGCGGATCAATGGGTATGCGAGATGAACGGAATTGTTGTGAAAGGGGCTGATTTGTCTCATTTCAAAGGGAAGCCAAACCGCGACACGTTTGCATACATCATAAACACCTTTACGGACGGATCACTGTCCGTTTCCGATCTCGTCGATCAAAAAAGGAAACGGTACATGGAAATTTCTCGGGAGAGACTCACTCTCGTTCCCGGTTCCAGGAAATTTCTTGCCTATGCGAGAAAGAAAATTCCAAAAATTGCCCTGGCCACATCAAGCAATCGCATGATTCAGAAGTTTACATTTGATAAGTTTAACCTGCATCGTTATTTTGACGTGGTGACGACAGGTGATGAAGTGACCAATGGAAAGCCTCATCCGGAACCGTATTTGCTTACTCTGAAAAAATTACAGGTTCTTCCGAAAGGTGTCTATGTGGTGGAAGATTCCGGCAATGGCGTTCTCTCTGCCAAAGCCGCTGGCTGTCAGGTAATTGGAATCACCACGTCTTTTCCGAAGGAGATTCTTTTTGAAAAGGGCGCCGATTTCGTCGTTGATTCGTTTGAAGAGATGTATGTTTTGATATGATGGCTATGAACCAAGAAATATTTGATCGAGAGCTTGCGATGTGTCGGAAGTTGTCCCGGAAGAATGGCGGAAAATGCAATTGGGGTGAGTGCGAAACTTGCGGTGTGATCCCGCTTCTTTATAAGCTTCACAAAGGAATTTTACTCGAAAAGAAGGAGGAAATAGAAAAAGTAAAGAGAGAAATTTTTGGAGACGCATCTGTATGATCATCACTCGAGAAAAAATGAGGGAGATAGAAAATTTAGTGGATGCTTTGACTTTTTTTTGCTGTTTATTTACTATTCGTAGCAGTTGTGGCTTTTGACTGAAATGAAAAAGCTTTTTTGTTCTTTTTGTTACCGGAGGTGCATCATGTGTCCGAGAGAGAAGATTGTTGAGTCGCTTTCCGATTTGTCCAAGCGTTGTTGGATACAGCGAAAGTTGAGTGGTGAACCTATAGTACTTACGAGTGGTTGCTTTGATCTTTTGCATGGGGGTCACCTCGAGTATCTTCTTGAAGCAAGCTCTAAGGGCTTTCTTGTTGTTGGGATCAACAGTGATCCCTTCGTGAGAAAGCTCAAAGGAAATTCTCGCCCGATTCGCGGAGAGGATGATCGAGTTTTTACGATAGCTGGATTTGCGTGTGTCAAGTTGACTGTTGTTTTCCATGATGACATCGAACTCATACGGGCGGTGATGCCGAATATTTATATCGCCTCGTCAACTTCTCATGTAAGAATTTGGGATGACCCAACTCGTCTTTCAGCGCTTCGTGATATTGATTGTGTCATTTTCGAAATTTCCTCCAAAAAAGAAGAGTCTACAACGAATATGATTCGTCGAGCCTCTTCCGTGGCATAATGTTTTTTCGGGTCGCCTTTTGTGCGACCCAGTTTTATGAGAATTCTTGATACAAAAAGATCGAAATATCGACGATCATTTTCCGATAAGGGAAAATGCATATTTTGTGAAGGGGAGAATTTACTTGAATGTTCCGGTCTTTCGGGAAATTTTTGGCGCGTAATTGTAAACCAGTTTCCTTATATGGATGGGAATGTCATGATTGTTTCTATTCGACACACTGAAGATATTGAAGAAATTCGTCCCAATGAATGGAAAGATTTCGGATTGGTTCTTGTAAAGACAAAAAAGATTCTTGGCGAAGTTTTTGAAGCTGATTCTTTTAATGTTGGTCTAAACATGGGTCCGCAATCAGGAGCTTCTATTGCGCATCTGCATTGGCAAGTGATACCGAGGAAGTTCAAAAATGTCACTGTGATGAATACCTTTGCCGATTTGCATATAGTTGCCGTTTCTCCTGAAGAAACAAAACGACGAATAGACGAGGCAACGATAACTTCTTGATTTTTGAGGGTATTTCCTCTACACTTGGCTTTGTATTTGTTTGGAAAAGCCACCTTAGCTCAGTTGGTAGAGCGCCCCGATCATAATCGGGGAGGTCTGCCGGTTCAGATGACAGCGTTTGGCTTATTGTCCATTGCCACCTTAGCTCAGTTGGTAGAGCGGCACACTCGTAACGTGCAGGTCTGCGGTTCGATCCCGCAAGGTGGCTCAAGAGACGTCTTCATTTCGAGGGCGTTTTTATTATTTTGATTCATGTGATATCATATTGCTATGAATGACATTCGAAATTCGATTGAGACGCTTGCCAGTAAACTCCTGCATCTGCGGGACTCTCTTTGACGTTCCCGGGAAAACGCGGCGAATGGTCGAGCTCGACACGCTCTCGCGCGCGGAGGGGTTTTGGAACGATGCGCAGGAGGCGGGACGGGTGATGAAAGAACTTGAGGGACTTCGCGGGGAAGTATCGCTCTTCGAGCGGCTTGGGAAAGAGCTTGACGATATTCGCGAGCTTTCCAATATGGGACTCGAGGGGCAGGAGGCGATTGATGTGGAGGCGCAGTTTGCGCGTATCACGGAAGAAATAGAAGCGCTCGAATTCAAGACGCTCCTCGGTGGGAAGTATGACCGTCATGACGCGATTCTCACGGTGAAGAGCGGCGCAGGCGGCGTGGACGCGCAGGATTGGGCGGAAATGCTGCTTCGCATGTATCTTCGGTGGAGCGAACGACGAAAGTTTTCGGCAAGAGTTCTTGAAGAATCGAGAGGAGGGGAGGCGGGCATCAAGAGCGTTTCAATAGAAATTTCCGGCTCGTACGCCTATGGATATTTGCGGAGCGAAATGGGAACGCATCGCCTGGTCCGGCTCTCGCCTTTCAACGCGGATCATTTGCGGCAGACGTCGTTTGCGTCGGTGGAAGTGTTGCCGGTTCTCTCCGCGAAGGAAGGCGTTGAAATAAAACCGGAAGATTTGGAAATCGACACCTATCGTTCATCGGGCGCCGGCGGACAAAATGTCAACAAAACCGAGACGGCGGTGCGTATCAGGCATATTCCGAGTGGTATCGTCGTCGCCTGTCAGACCGAACGCTCCCAGCTCCAGAACAAAGAGACGGCGATGACGATGCTCCGCGCGAAACTTGAACAGGCACGACTCCAGTCGGAAGAAGATGAGAAGCGCGCTCTCCGCGGCGAACAAAAAAGCGCCGACTTCGGAAGCCAAATTCGCTCCTATGTCCTCCATCCCTACACTATGGTCAAGGATCACCGAACCAAATACGAAACCGCGCAGGCTCACGAAGTGCTCGACGGTAAATTGGATGAGTTTATGGAAAGTTTTTTGAGAATGTAAATATGATTCGTTTTGAAAATGTGACCAAAATGTATCCGGGCGATGTGCTCGTTTTGAAGGATCTCAATCTCATGATCGAGCCGGGGGAGTTTGTGTCGATCGTGGGAGCGAGTGGGGCGGGGAAGTCGACACTCCTCAAACTCATCTATGCCGAGGAAGAACCGACGGCAGGGGAGATATTTTTCGGCGAACGATCAATCGGGACGATCAAGCGGCGGCTCTTGCCGTACTACCGACGGAATTTCGGGACGGTCTTTCAGGATTTCAAACTCCTTTCCAATCGAACGGTTTTTGAAAACATCGCCTACGCGCTCGAGATAGACGGGAAGAGTAAGGCTGAAATTGCCGAAGAAGTGCCGCAAATCCTCGAGATCGTCCGCCTCCTCGACAAGGCGAATAATTTCCCCAAACAACTCTCCGGCGGCGAGCAACA
>JAYRSG010000076.1:0-5238 GCA_041920175.1 Candidatus Moraniibacteriota bacterium
CTTCGTCGCACGTTGCGAGGATGGCGGCCTTCGCGTTGCTGTCGAGTTCGAACGTTTTGGGGGCGACCCCAACGCAGGGACCGGCGCCAATACAAACATTCGCGTCCACTTCCACTATCCAGCCGTTCTTGAGCGTTACCGGTCCATGCGGCTTGCCCGTATCTTTCACATTTGACATAGTGTTTTCTTATTGAATTACTGTTTTTGTCAATGATTACGTTTTCATTTCAATATATTTTTTGTAATTACCCATAAACTCCGGATCAATTATACTGACTTCTCCCTTGTCTTTGTAATAAAGATTGATTGATAACCAGCCCCTTTCGTCGGAGAACGAATGAGCCGAAGCGGGATTAAGTTTTCCATTGCGAATACTTCGGAAAAACTCCTTACAGTCTTCTTGATTTGCGCTCTCTTTTAAGGGAATAAATCCTACACCATTTTTCTCGAGTATTTGAATCAATTACGTTTCTGATTTTTCAATGTTCTCTCGGAGAAGATTTTCGAGAAATTTTTCAAAGAATGGTCTGATATCCTGGAGACTTTCTGTTTTCATTCTTGATGTCTCAATCGTATTTTTGTTCTCGAAATAAAAACCAAGTTTCCCTTTGTTGCCAGCACAAGAAGACAGTTGGGACACATCAAACAACTCCCCCGAATTGGTTTCTCCCGGGTCTCCCTCTGGCGGCTTTATTATTGATTCGTGTCCATGCATACAATTTTTCTCAGGATTTTGATAGTTGTGAAATATTTTTTTCAAGCGCGCGGTGGATGGTTTCGAGCGCGAGGAGGGCGCAACGGAGGCGGGCGGGGGAGAGGGTCTCGATGACGAGAAGCGAAAGAAGATTTTCTTTTGAGAGATTTTCCAGATCACTGACTGATTTTCCCCTTATAAATTCCGAAAGGAGCGAGGCGCTTGCTTGCGAGAGCGCGCATCCGTTTCCCGTCCACCCGATACGTTCTATTATACCGTCTTTCACAACGATGTCCATCGCGAGTGAATCGCCGCAGGAGATGTTTTCGGTTTCGGCATGGTGAGTTGGCGCGTCAAGTCCCCCGAAATTTTTCGGGTGATGATAGTGGTCGAGGATGAGATCGCTTGGGTTCATAGGAATTTTAAATTTCAAATGACAAATTTTAAAATAATTTCCAAATGAATGAATTTCAAAATTTTTTCATTCAAACATTCTTTTGAAATTTAAAATTTATCATTTGGAATTCGCGCGCGAGGATGATTCTTTATTAAGGATACTTTTTTGAAAAATAGCACACGCTTTTTTTATGCTTTCAATCGCGCGATCGATATCTTCTTCCGAATTGTACACCGAGAAGCTCATGCGTGTCGTCGCGGGGATGCCAAGCGTCGTGTGGAGCGGATGCGCGCAGTGGGTGCCGGCGCGGAGGCAGATGTTTTCTCGTCCCAAAAATTCGGCGAGGTCGTGCGGATGTATGCCGGGGAGGACGAATGAAACGAGGATCCCGCGTTTTTCTCTTTCGGTTGTTCCGAGAATATGAATGTCCGGAAAGGTTGATCGGAGCTTCTGAATGGCGTATTCGGCGAGCGACGATTCATATTCTCGAATATTTTCCATACCGAGTGTCTGCATATATTTGATTGCCGCGCGGAAAGCGATGATACCGGAAATATTCGGTGTGCCGGCTTCGAATCGGTGGGGTAGCTTTTTGAAAACGGAACCTTTGATTCTCGCGCTCTCCACCATATCGCCGCCGTATCGGAAGGGCGGGAGCGCATCGAGGAGCTCGTACTTTCCCCAGAGGACGCCGACCCCGGTCGGTCCCAGGCACTTGTGCGCCGAGAAGGCGAGGAAGTCGACGCCGAGTGTCACGACATCGAGCGGCATGTGCGGTGCCGCCTGGGCGGCATCGAGAATAATTGTTACATTTGGAGCGAGCGCGCGGACTTTTTTTGCGATCTCTTGAATGGGAACAATCGTCCCGAGGACGTTGGAAATATACGGAAAGGCGAAAATTTTTGTTTGTTCGTCAACATATGATTCGAGTGAATCAATCTCTATTTCTCCTGTTTTCAAAGTCGGAACGACGCGGAACTCTACGCTGGTTCTCTCGGCGAGCGCCTGCCAGGGGAGGAAATTGGCATGGTGATCTATGGCGGTTGCGACGATGGCATCCCCTTTTGAAAAGTTTTTCTCAAGAGCGTACGAGAGTAAATTGAGACTGTCGGTTGTTCCGCTGGTAAAAACGATTTCTTCGCGCGAGGCGTTGATCCATTCCGCGACCATGTCTCGCGTTTTCTCGTACTCTTCGGTCGCGCGAACGGAGAGCGGATAGAATCCGCGCGAAACATTCGCCGGATATTCTTCGAGGTACTCGAGCTCTTTCTCGATAACCGCGCGCGGCTTCAGGCTTGTCGCCGCGGAGTCAAGGTATATGAGACTGGGGTGATGCTCAAAAACGGGAAAGTCGGCACGGATTTTTGCAAAATTAAGCATAGTGTCTATTGAAATCGGGCGCGCATCTTTGTCACGTTCAAGAAATGCTCCGGGGCTTGATAGTTGTGTTTGTTGGTTTTGGATGGAAATAACCACCCAAAGAAGCTTTCGTTTGTGGTTTTCATGAGCTTGCTCGCCCCTCCGTTGATTTCTTTCTCTTAGCCAAAGATGCGCGCCCTCTGTAGAGGGTTAATTTTTCTAGCGATTCTTGTTCAAATATATCTACCGCCGGGTCATCGGTAAGCTTTCTCATCTCGTCGAAGAAATTTCGGACGGCGCCTTCGGCGAGAAGTCTTTGCGCTTCTTTCGGCGCGATGCTGTGCGTTTCGGCAAAGAAAATCGCGTCGTTGTTTATCGAGCCCGTTGCGGACGCGTGGCGCGCAACGACATCATCCGCGAGAATTTCGAGTTGTGGAGAAGCGCTTGCTCGAGCGTTTTCCGAGAGGAGGAGATTTTTGTTTTCTTGCGAGGCATCGGTCTGAACGGCTTCCTTTTCGATACGGATGAGTCCGTCATAGGAGAATTTTGAGTTGCCATCCATGATGCTCAAGACGGTAAGGCGCGAGCGCGTATCGGGTTTCACGTGATGTTGAACAATAGAAAGCGTGAATGATTCGGATTCTTTTCCGATGAAAATGGCAAAAATATGCGACTCTGTCCCGGATTTTTCAAACGAGAACTCGAGTCGTTTTGACTCGTTCCACAGAAAAAAGACGCGCGGTTCGAGGCGAAGCACGATTTTTGTGGCATCGGTATCGGTGAGGTTGAAAAGTTCCATCATGATTGGCTACGAATTACGAATTGATACTCATATACGAATAAAAGAGGGGGATTGGTATATATTCGTAAAGATTCGTAATTTGTAGAGACATTTACCCGATTTTTTTGCTCATTTCGTATCGTATCAATCGGTTGAGTTCTATAGAATATTCCATGGGTATTTCTTTGGACACGGGCTCGATGAAGCCGTTTACGAGGAGGCTTTCGGCGTCGGTTCGCGCAATGCCGCGGGATTCGAGAACAAAAAGTTTTTCTTCGCCGATCTTTTCGACCGTTGCTTCGTGTTCGACGACGGCATCGCTCCGGTCGATGGTCATTGTGGGATAGGTATCGCTCCGGCTTGTCGCGTCGAGAATCATCGCATCGCAGGTGACGGACGCTTTGGCGTGGCGAGCGTTTTTTCCGATGTGGACGAGTCCACGATAGGAGGTTTGTCCGCCGTTTTTGGAAATGGATTTGGAGAGAACGCGCGAGGTGGTGCGGGGTGCCATGTGATACATCTTGCTTCCGGCATCCTGAATTTGCCCTTTTCCGGCGATTGCGATCGAAAGCATGTTGCCGTGCGCGCCTTCTCCGACGAGATAAACGGACGGATACTTCATGGTCACCTTGCTCCCGATATTGCAGTCCACCCATTCCATAACGGCGTGACTTTCGGCGCGGGCACGCTTGGTGACGAGGTTGTAGATATTACTGCTCCAATTTTGCACGGTCGTGTATCGGACGCGTGCGTTCTTTCCGATGAAGACTTCGACGACGGCGGCGTGGAGTGAGTCGGTCGAATAGATGGGCGCGGTGCAGCCTTCGGTGTAATGGACAAAACTTCCCTCGTCCGCGATGATAAGCGTGCGTTCGAACTGTCCGAAACGTTCGCTATTGATGCGGAAATACGCCTGAAGAGGAAGCTCGACTTTGATACCCTTGGGTACATAGACAAAAGAGCCTCCCGACCACACGGCGCTATTGAGCGCGGCGAACTTGTTATCAGTGGGTGGGATGAGTGTGCCGAAATATTTTTGTACGAGTTCGGGATGCTTCTTGATCGCGGTGTCCATATCGCAGAAGATGACTCCCAATCTTTCCAGCTCGCGATTCATGCTTTCATACACGACTTCGGATTCATATTGCGCCGAGACGCCGGAGAGAAGTTTTTTTTCTGCTTCGGGGACGCCGATTTTTTCATACGTTTCTTTGATTTCTGGAGGGAGTTCGTCCCACGACTTCGAGCGATCTTTCGTTGCTTGCAAAAAGTAGGTGATATCTTTGAAATGTATCGCCGAGAGATCCGGTCCCCAGGTTGGCATTTTTTTCGCCTTGAATATTTCGTAACTTTTCAATCGAAAATCCTTCATCCACGCGGGCTCGTTTTTGATGCGAGAAATTTCCCCGACGATTTTCTTCGTGAGTCCGGGCTTTACCTTGCGCGATGAAACTTCCGGCATGGAAAAGCCGAACTTTTGATCGAAGTTGAGGGTATTCTGATTGATCATGTTTGGAAATCGAGAGGATTTTTTTGGACGGATTTGTGTATTTGGCACGTTCAAGAAATGCTCCGGGGCTTGGTAGGTGAATTTTTGTGTTATGGAGGGAAATAACCACCCAAAGAAACTTTCGTTTGTGGTTCTCGTGAATGTGTTCGCCCCTCCGTTAATTTCTTTCTCTTTGCCAAATACACAAATCCTTTTTTTATTCTCATTTCTAATTCCTCATTTTTGTTTCCCAAACCCTTCTTTTTCAATAATTCTTCGAGCAAGGGATCCCTCTCCTGTTTTCACAATTTTCCCATCTCCCATAACGAGCGTTTCATTCGGCGGAAGGATGTCGAGAAAGGCGGTCGAGTGCGTGATGAGAATGAAGGTCTGCTCGGGTGTCCGGTGCGATTTCAAAAAATTTCCGATGATTTTCTGTGCGTCCACATCGACGCCGGTGTCGAGTTCATCGAAGAGGGAGAATTTCGGCGTGAGCATTGCCCAGAGGAGTACTTCAA
>JAYRSG010000077.1:0-3131 GCA_041920175.1 Candidatus Moraniibacteriota bacterium
CATAGCGGTGGGACCGGCTGGATTCGGACCAGCGACCAAGAGATTATGAGTCCCCTGCTCTACCGCTGAGCTACGGTCCCATAATCCAAATCAAAAATAAAAATGCAAAAATCAAAATTTTTGATATTTGATTCTTACTCTTTGATTTGATTATTGTGCCGAGGGGGAGAATCGAACTCCCGACACGAAGATTTTCCGTGTTTACTGACTTGAGTTTCCCCAAGAGTCGGACTATTTCTTCTTCGTTCTTGAAACCAAGAGTGCGAAGTCGGGCGCTTGTGCGAGAGTATTGTTGGGACTCACTCGCTAGTCTCTACACCTTTCTTGATACCAAAGCCCATCAAGATTCGGCTCGAGATTGCCATATTCTTCCAGAGAAGAACGTAGGTTTCCTCGAATTCACCCGATTTTTGATTCCGCATTACTACGGAACAGACCGAAACATCAGTCTTCTGCTCTACCACTGAGCTACCTCGGCAACAAAAAAACAAACTTCACTCTCTGTGGACGGTGCTGGACTCGGACCAGCGGCCTCCTCGGTGTAAACGAGGCGCTCTAACCAGCTGAGCTAACCGTCCTGTATCGTAGCGCACTAAATAAAAAAAGAAAACCCTTCGCCCAATTAAAATCAGCTTATCAGAAAAAAGAAAAAAGCCAAGGGACATCCGTGGCTTTTTCTCTGGTGGGGATAGAGGGACTCGAACCCTCATGCCATAAAGGCCACGCCCCTCAAACGTGTGTGTATACCAATTCCACCATATCCCCATTTCTCCCCCTTCCTCCCCTTATTTTCCCTTTTCTTGCTCCTTCGTTTCTGTAGAGCTCCCGTCTTCGAGGGTGACGGGCGCAGTACTTTCTGAAGTGACAACTTTTTTGGGAGGAGTCAGGACGATCATTCCTTTGGCGGGAATTTCTTTGAGTTTGCGACTCAAGATCTTGGCGGATTTGTGACGGACGTAGTAGAGCTTGGAACGACCGGCCTTGGTACGCTTCACAAATTCTATTTTCTCGACCTGCGCAGAATCAATCGGGAGAATGAGCTCGACGCCCACACCGAAAGACATTTTTCGAATAGTAAGAGTGGGAGAAGAACTCTGACCACCTTTCTTGGCGATAATCATCCCCTCGAAAACCTGGGAACGCTCCTTGCCACCTTCTTTGATTTTGCGCGTGACACGAACAACATCACCGGTCCGAAAGGAAGGAATATCGGTGCGGCGCCGCGAGAGATTGAATTCGATGAGTTTCTGATTCATAGGAAATACCGGCAAATTATTTTCCAAAAAGTAGCGAAAAGAAAAACCCCGACAGGGGAAACTTCTCGCATTCGTCACTCTAGAAGATTTTTTGCTTTTCGTCAAATGACGAGCCTATCGTCTCGACAAAGAGGAAATCCCGTGATAGGATGGGGAGGCGTCGGGAAGATTTCCGGATATTTCTTGTATTTTTTGCGTATGAATATTCAGTATTACGGCGACTACTGTTTCAAAATAACCACCAAGCCCGGCGGACGGGCGACGGACGACATCGTGATTGTCATCGATCCCTCTGAAAAAGACACGGGACTCCGCGCCCCGCAGGGACAGATCGATCTCGTCCTCAAAACGCATTCAAGTGAAAAGGATCGCGATATCGCCGAAGAAATCAATCTCTTCGACTGCCCGGGAGAATATGATATGCGGGGCATCCCCGTGTTCGGATTTCCCTCGTTCCGCGACGAGGAAGGAGGAGCTCTTCGAGGAAAGAACACAATTTTTGTCTTCCAAAGCGAAGACATAGCACTCTGTCACTTGGGCGCATTGGGACACGAACTCCCCGTCGATATCATCGAAAAAATCGGTCACGTTGACATTCTCTTCGTTCCCGTCGGAAACAAAGATACGCTCGCCATCGGCAAAATCGACGAACTCGTCCGGAAAATCGAACCGAGTATCGTCATTCCCATGCACTATCGATTCCCCGGATTCGAAACCGAGAGCGACGATGAGAAAGAATTCTGCAAAGAAGTAGGCAATTGCCCCGAAACCACCCTCCCCAAACTCGTCCTCAAAAAGAAAGATCTCGAGGGAAAGAGTATGGAAGTCGTCATTCTCGAGAGGACATAGTACCAAATTATCCTGAAGACTTCTATACGCGCACGCCAAGATTGCAAAAAGTAATTTTTTGAACGTCGGGTCAGCATTCGTGAAACGTGTGAAAAAAATTACTTTTTGCAATCTTGGCAACTCGGAAGGGAGTAGGAATGAGGGTAAGTTGGTATAAGACATCTCAAATACTTAATTCGTCACTCGTCACTGACTCTATGTCCTCTTTCCTTGATCGTGTACGACAAAAGCCCGAAGCGGTTCGAACGCGCTATTTCTTTTTTTCCGTCGGCATTTCATTCCTCTTTATCGCCGTTCTCTGGATATTCTCCCTCAAAACATCGCTCGGATCCATTATGCAGGATGAGGCGACCGGAGATGTCCTCGAAAGCGTTCGCAATATCACCAAAGACGCTCCCGATTCGCTCGATGCCCTCATGAAAGCGGGAAAAACCCTGACCGAACAGGGAAATACGTCGAGTGAAGGGGTCACCGCCCCGGAAAATCGCATCGAAAACCTCCTTCCGGACTCGGAAACCGGCTCCGAACAAACACAAGAATCAACTGAAGAAAGCACACTACCTCGTGAAAACCCGATCCTCGAAGTTCCGGAAGAAACCACCGAAGAAAATTCTTCATCAAAGCCGTGAACATTCTCTATGAAAAAGAATACTCCAGAAATTGAATCAGCGCCGCATGACGAGCATATTCGTCTCCAACCGATCACGGACGAAGTGCGAAAATCCTATCTCGACTACGCGATGAGCGTCATTGTGGCGCGCGCACTTCCCGATGTGCGGGACGGTTTGAAGCCCGTGCATCGGCGCATTCTCTATTCAATGTGGTCAAGCGGTCTCAAGTCAAGCGCAAAGTTCAGAAAATCCGCGACCGTGGTCGGAGAGGTCTTGGGGAAGTATCATCCGCATGGCGACACGGCGGTCTATGACACCATGGTCCGAATGGCGCAGGATTTTTCGCTTCGCTACCCGCTTGTCTGGGGGCAAGGAAACTTCGGCTCGATGGACGGGGACGGCGCCGCCGCCTACC
>JAYRSG010000078.1:0-4854 GCA_041920175.1 Candidatus Moraniibacteriota bacterium
CCGGTAATCGCGACGAGACGGCCGAGCGGAATATCCGCGTTCATATTCTCGATATTGAACGCTTTCCCGCCGCGAATTTTGATCGCGCCTTTTTCTTTCGTCCGACGCTTTTCCGGAATCGGCACGGCCGCTTCCCCGCGGAGATAGGAAAGGGTGAGCGAATGTGAAATATTTTCTTTTGCCGTCAAAAGCTCTTCAAGAAAGCCGGAGACGATAATGTTCCCGCCATGCACCCCCGCGGCGGGACCGATATCGACGAGGTAGTCCGACGCAAAAATCGTGTCTTCGTCGTGCTCGACGACAATAATCGTATTCCCCAAATCACGGAGCTCCCGGAGCGTTTTGAGGAGCCGATCATTGTCCCGGGGGTGGAGTCCGATCGTCGGCTCGTCCAGACAATAGAGCGCGCCCACGAGCCGACTCCCCAATTGCGAGGCGAGCCGGATTCGCTGGGACTCGCCGCCCGAGAGCGTATTTGCTCGTCGGTCAAGCGAGAGATAGTCAAGCCCCACATCGAGAAGGAACGAGAGGCGATTCCCGATTTCCTTGAGGACAATGCTCGCGATCGCACGTTCTCGAGCGTCGAGCTCCGCCGTATCGAGAAATGTTTTCGCTTCCCCGATCACCATGCTTGAAAATTCCACGATATTCTTCCCGGCAATCTTCACGTGGAGCGCCTCCTCGCGCAGACGACTCCCGTGGCAGACGGGACAGGGTTCCGATCCGAAGAAGTGCTTCGTGCCGAGCCCGTTACACGTCTGGCACGCGCCATACGGAGAATTGAACGAGAAGAGCCGCGGCTCCACTTCCGGATACGAAAAGCCGTCATAGGGACAGGAATATTTCGACGACAACAGTTTCTCTTCATCGCCGACGACCACCTTGACGAGTCCGTCCGCCTCCTCGAGCGACCGCTCGATCGCCTCGCGGAGGCGCATCCTCGCGTCGTCGCTCCAGAGCGCGCTCTTCATTTCGGAAATCGGTATCGCGTCAACCTGCATATCGATATCGTGCGCCTTGTATTTGGAGAGCACGACGCGCTCGCGCAAACTCTTCCTCTCGCCATCGATCCGCGCCTCGGTGAACCCCTTCCCGAGATAATCATAGAGAAGCTGGTAGTACTCCCCTTTTCGCCCGCGAACGATCGGAGCGAAAATGTGGAGCAATGCTCCACTTTCAACATTTGAAGCATATTCCGCAATGAAGGCGATCATCTCATCGGTCGAGAGTTTGGAAATTTCCCGTCCGCAGAGGAGACAGTGCGGGTGCCCGATTCTCGCGTAGAGGACGCGCAGGTAATCGTATATTTCGGTAATCGTCGCGACCGTCGAACGGGGATTCGAGGAGCGGGATTTTTGGTCGATCGAAATCGCGGGCGAGAGTCCCTCGATCTCGTCCACGTCGGGCTTTTGCATTTGATTCAAGAACTGCCGCGCGTACGCCGAGAGCGATTCGACATAACGCCGCTGCCCTTCGGCGAATATGGTATCGAACGCCAAAGAAGACTTGCCGCTCCCGGAAAGTCCCGTAAACACCGTCATCTTCCCTCGCGGGATAGCGACCGTGATATTCTTCAAATTGTGCGTCCGCGCCCCTCGAACCGTAATCCATTCCTGCGAAGAGTGCGGCACCTCTTTTTTCTTCGACATACGAAAATCCCCGTAAAAAAGCGCTACAACCGAATGAACAGTGTAGCGCAATTATACCTGCGGAGCAATGCTCCATCATCTATATTCTCTCAGACTTGTTTGGAAGAACTGCTTCAAGGAACGACCTGAAATTGGAGCTTTCCTGAACCTGAAATAGTGCCCGACTTAACGAATGGTATTGGGGGGTACACATCTTCCCGAGCAACACGGACACACCAATGCCGCTCCAGCGATTCCAGTAATTCTCCAAAACCGTATCCAGAGAAGGATTTCGCATCTATCATCCCATCGCGAATGCCGACAAGTATGCGATGCGTAACATCTGGTCTCTCCTTTGAGAACTCACCAATGATTCTTCCCAGATCATAGAGAGAAGCCACATCAAGCTCGCATAAACTGTTGATATCCATGGAAACCTCACTTTGAAAGGGCGCTACAAATGGAAAGCTATCACAATAGAACAACGGTTGTAAAGAAAAACTTCTGAAAAAACTCATACATTACCCTCATGTGGTGAAGAAGCGAGAAGCCATACGCAAGAAAAAATCAAAACCGTATTTTATAGATCCAATCGTGAGGACCGATAGTCAGAAAAAGAACCGTTTCTCCGTCAATAAAACGAAAGATGATACGATATTTCCGATCGACGCGAAAGCTCCACACCTCCTTGGAGCGAGGAATAAGCTTTTCGGTATGGAGCGAAGGATGGAAGGGATTCTCCGAGAAAGCCGCCTGCTGTTTGATGGCGCGTTTTTGCACCGGCTTTGGAATTTTTCGATACCGTTTCTCAAACTCTTCCGTCAAAAGAATTTCAATCATATCCGTATGATGAGAAGCGCTCCTATTCTCGTGCTTCTATCTCTTTGAGAGATTGCACTTTCCGTATCTTCTTATTCCAATAGTCGCGTTCAGCGGCGCGCAGGCTTTTCAAAAAATCAGGATTGAAGAAACCAAAATGAGCCGCAAGTCTTTCAAAAGACTCGGCATTGAGCTTTATGGAAACATCTCCGATCTTGGAGGGAGGAGAAATGGTAAGTTTGAGCTTATTCATAGTATTCATAGAGAAATCGTAACAAAAAATGAGACACCTGTCAAAATGCACCAATTCGCCCTTGACCGTCAAGCGCCCCCTTGCTACCATTTTTAGGAGATGAAATAGGAAACAAACAAAAACAGAAATTCTTCTCTTCGCCGAATATTTTGTTACTTTTTGTTCTCCCTGTTCATTGCTCATTGTTTACTGTTCACTGATCACTGGGGAGTAGCCAAGCGGTAAGGCATCCCGACCCGTCGGGACATGTGAAGGTTCTGATGCGAGAAAAAAACTATCACTGGGGAGTAGCCAAGCGGTAAGGCAGGGGCCTTTGAAGCCCCCATGCGAAGGTTCGATCCCTTCCTCCCCAGCACGACAGAACGCGCAGAAGCACTCGCTTCTGTTTTTGTTTTATCCGAGCCATCAATCGTTCCCTTTTTCGGTTCGAAGGCACCTATTTCCGCTTCCATGCTTTCCACGTCTTCTCGCAACCATGTGAATGGTTCATTGAGGCTGAAGGAAGCGATTTTTCGGTCTTTAATTCCAATGTTCGAAGATAAAATTTCAATCACCTCTCGTCTCGTCTCGGGAGCGCCTTTCACAAAGAGACTCTGTGCTGTTTTTACGAACCGCACCGCTGTCTCGATTTCTTCTCCGAGTCCGGCACGAAAACCTTTCACATTCTCCAACTGTTCTTCAATATGCGCTTCTTCTTTGGTGAGCTCGGAAAACTTGGCGTCGTAAATATCTTTGGGAATCTCGTCGCCGATAAACTTATCAATGAGCGAATTCTTGCGTTTCTTCACTTCCGCAAGTAAACGAGTCAATCGCGCTTCCGTTTCTTCCTCCACCTGCTTTTTGGATGCGAGTTTTTCTTTCGACGCATCCACAATGAGGTCAAGTATTTCATCATCGAAACGAATCTTTGCCAGTTCTACACCGAGCGCTTTCTCCAACGTTTCCTCGCGTGTATAACACTGCGAGCACTTCTTCGCGCCTCTCGACTTGGTACAGCGATAATAGGTGTGTCCTTTTTTCACTTCCGCCGTCACTTTGAGTCCACACTCGCCACACACAAGAAATCCCCGATAGGTGAAGACTCGTGTCGTCTGATCTCTTCTCAAATGTTTCTTGGGCGCGAGCCGTTTTTCCACGGCATCAAAAAGTGAGAACGGCACAATCGGTTCGTGAATGCCTTCGTGCGTTTGTCCTTTCCACAAGAAGAGCCCCGTATAGATCGGATTGGTGAGCATGCGATATATCGTGCTTTTCCCCACCTTGTTGCCCAATCGAGATCGGAAGCCTTCGTCGTAGAGCGTATCCGCAATACGTTCCGTCGCGTAGTTTTCTGTGGCGTAGAGATGAAACGCGCGCCGAATGAAAGACGCCGGTTCCGAATCAATCACCATCATTTTTGATTTGGGATCCGTGACATAGCCGATCGGGCGCGCTCCCGGGTATTCCTTCCGTCGTATTTTCTCCGCGAGTCCCCGCTTCACATTTTGACTCAAATCATCGGTATACTTTTTTCCCACGCCAAAATCGAGAAGAAGCATAAATTTATCCGTCGAGTTATCGGTGGCTATCTTATCAATCGTTCGGATTTCTTGGATGCATCCTTTCTCAAGAAGCTCTATGATCCTGCCGCCATCAATGACATTTCTTGAAAGACGATCGGCTTTCCATGCAAAAACAACGCACCCTTTGTTTTTCCCAATGTACTGGAGCATCTCATTGAAAACAGGTCGACCTGTTTTTTTCGCCGACATACTTTCTTTGAACGTCTTATCAATGCGTAACCCCGACTTTTTCGCGAGACGCGCCATCTCGTTTTCCTGCGATTCGATGGACATTGCTTGTCGCTCTTCTTGTTCGGTGGATTTTCTCGCGTAGAGGATGCATTTCATAGGCATAAATTCATGCGTTAAAAAGATGCGCCAACAAAATGATGCTAAGCAAAACAAAGTAAAGAGCAATGTCAGTGAACGTCCATTCCCAGAGCGGACGACCGCCTTTGTATCTCAAAAATGCGTGTCGAGAATTTCGAAAAGAGTACATGGAGAAAAACAAAAGGACGACCTCGCTTTGGACACAAATCCTTTTCGGAAGTTTGTAGCGAAAGTCGCCCTTTCACGGAAACGACAACAATAAAGCTGTCGCTTCACTTCCGAA
>JAYRSG010000079.1:0-3076 GCA_041920175.1 Candidatus Moraniibacteriota bacterium
CCTTCCGGCGCGATCCCGATTTCGCTCTACCGAGCGATCGGTGCCGGATTTTTTGCGGTTTCAATTCTTTTTTCCGCGCTCGTTTCTGTAAGAGCCGCGCTTTTCCTCCTCCTCTACCAAGCGGTTGCATGGGCGTATTCCGCGCCACCCTTTCGACTGAAGCGCTTTCCGATTATTGCTTCGTTTGCGAGCGCCGTCGCGAGCGTCTTCGTGCTTTTCCTCGGATTTTCGACGCTCGCTCCCGAGGGAACTCTCGGGGCGCTCCCTATTTCATTCGTCTTTCTTTTTCTCTTCGCCTATACCATCTCGATTCCCCTCAAAGACTTCAAGGATATCGCGGGTGACGCGAAAGACAATGTCTGGACGATCCCCGTTCTTCTCGGCACTGAAAAAGCGAAGCTTGCGATTGGAAGCGGCATATTCCTCTCCTACCTTGCGAGTGTCTTTGCTTTCCGCGCGTCCGCGCTTTTCTTTCCGGCGCTTCTCTTTGGCGGCGTGTCCTTTTGGGTGATAATTTCCATGAAACAAAAAACCGGCAGGGTTACCTATCGGTCGGTGTTTTGGTGGATATTGGGAATTGTTGCCCTTTATGGTTTTTGGGCGGTGGGAATTCTTTTGTAGGTATATGCTGGTGCGTAGAGACGCAAAATTTTGCGTCTCTACGAGGGGCGTTTTTCAATAATAGAAAGCCTCTTCCATTTTTCCGCCGATAATTCTTCCGCCCTCGTGTTTTTGTTTTTTCCGAGGCTTTCGAGGAAATTCTCTATTGATTCTTTGGAATATTCCGGGTGTGCGGCGAAGTTGTTGGCGAGGGTTTTGCGTTTTGAGGCGAAGCCGATTTTGGCGAGGCGAAGGATGCACTCGCGTTCTCTCAAAGAGAGACGATGTGGATCGGATGTAATGCGGATCGCGGCGCTTTCAACTGTTGGCGCGGGGAAAAAGGCTTCTTTGGGGACGGTAAAGAGGATTTCCGAGTCGCCGAAGAGAGCGACGGCGAGCGAGAGGAGGCTGTGTTTCCCGTCTTTGGCGACAATGCGCTCGGCGACTTCTTTCTGAACCATGAGGACGATTTTGTCGGGCGCGGGGTCGAGGGCGACCATGAGACGAATGATTTTTCCGGTGATGGCGTAGGGGATATTGCCAAAGAGCGCATATGGTTCGCCCTTCCAATGGTATTTTTTGAGCGTTTCAATGATATCCACTTGGAGGATGTCGCCTTCGATGATGGAAACATTTCCGGACAGCGGGAAACGTGCAAGAAGTCCCGGAATGAGATCGCGGTCGAATTCGAGCGCGATTATTTTGCGCGCTTTCTTCGCGAGTTCCTCGGTGAGTGCGCCTTCTCCGGCGCCGATTTCGAGGATCGTGTCGGAGGGATTGGCTTCCTCGGCTATTTTCCGGAGAACACTCTCGTCGCGGAGAAAGTTTTGACTGAAGGATTTTTTGGGAAACATAGGAGAGAAAATTCCAAATTTTTTTCATGTATCTTCCTTTTTCTCGTCATTCCCGTGAAAACGGGAATCCAGTCACCACTTGCCAAACATAACGTCTCTACGAACAAAATTTGTAGCGTGCCTTTTGAAAGCTGGTGGAATCTGGATCCCCGCCTTCGCGAGGATGACGGATAGGGGGTCTAATTCGTAATTTCTTCCATTTTGACCTCAATAATTCCGGCGCCGAGACTGGCGATACGCTCAAAGGCGACGGCGTCGAGGTCTATGATGCGGTTTTTGCCGAAAGGACCGCGGTCATTGATGCGGACGATGACGGATTTTCCGTTTGCAAGATTGGTGACGCGGACATGGCTTCCGATGGGGAGCCAGGGGTTGGCGGCCGAGAGCGTCCCGGTGAAGCGGTACCAGGATCCCAGTCCCGTGTGTTTTTTGCCAACTTCCACCTTGGTGCCTTGGGTCACGATTTCCGTGACGGGTTCTTTGGTGACAACGCTTTTTTGGAGGGTTTTCTTGATGAGTTTCCCATCATGCGAGACGATTTCGTAGGTGAATTCGCGGACTCCCTTTTCACCTTTTTGCTTCACAATGCGTTTTCGCCATGAAAGTTTCGGGTCCTCAGCCTCTTTCGTTTCAAACGGAATAGGCTTTTGGACGGTCTCTTCTCGAATGTCCACTTTGATTACGGAAATGTTCACGCCGTCGGTGAGCGCTTTGTCCGGTTCCGGCGTGACGAGATCGTGCTTCTCGAGGGAAATTTTCTGTTCATTGAGAAGTTGCCCCACCGTACGGAGCGTTGTTTTGCCTTCTCGTTTCCCGTCTTTGGTTTTGAGAGTGTATTTTTTGGCGGAGGCGAGGGTAATGGTGGTATGTGGCGCAAGGAGCGTTTCTTTCTTTGGAGAGAGCGCATCGTTTTCCGTGAAAGGAATACCGGTGCGTGTGAGAAATTTTTCGACATTTTCTCCGGCACGCGCTGTTTCCGGGAGAGACAAGCCTTCAATGGTGACCTGAATCGGAAATTCTTCTGTCGCAGGCAGGTTTTCGATTGCTTTGCTTTCAGGAAACAAGAATACTGCTGCGCCGCCCATACCGATGGCGCCTACTGAAAATCGAAAAAATCTTTTGTGAAACCATTTCGTCACGTCCCCATTGTGCCTCGAGAGAGGGAGAAGAGTCAATGCGGTCATGGGGTCGCTAAATTTTTTTGCGCAGGACGTGGGTTTGTAACCCCGTCCTTACGTTTCTGCTCATTTAGTGCACTACGCAAAACTTTTGGTTTCTTTGAAAAGACAACTCGGCGAAATACAAGGAGCAGGTTGCAAACC
This sequence comes from Candidatus Moraniibacteriota bacterium, assembly GCA_041920175.1. Classification (GTDB taxonomy): domain Bacteria; phylum Patescibacteriota; class Minisyncoccia; order Moranbacterales; family UBA1568. The sequence goes on from JAYRSG010000079.1 coordinate 2,777, forward strand.
TGCTCCTGCAAAGAAATGCTTCAAGAGAGGGATTTTTTGCCTCTGTAAAAGCTCTTTTGACAGCTCCTGTTGACAAATTGATGATTCCACGCTATACTCGGATGTTCTTTGCCAATGCAAAACTTCGCTCCTCGGATTCAGTGTTTGTCCCTTGGGTACGCGGTCGCGTATCTCGAACACTGAGAAACGAGGAGTGAGGAAAGAATGAACACTTTTAAAGAGTTGTTCAACTATGCGGAAAGAGATGCGAAATTTCAACTCAATGAGGTTAAGGCTCAATTTCCGGGCAGTAGCAAAGAA
>JAYRSG010000080.1:0-9435 GCA_041920175.1 Candidatus Moraniibacteriota bacterium
ATACCGATCAAACGCATCCGGCGGTTCGGGAGAAGAAGATGGGACATATACAGTTTCCGGTGTGGGAGGAATAGGTTCGGGATGAGCCGAAGCCGCTTCAATCGCATTTCCCTCAAACACCGCTCGAGCAACGGCTTGATTTGGAAGCACATCCGGTCGCTCACCTCCGAGAAGGGATGCAGGTGCACTCTCTGATGATATCTCGGGCGAATGGATAGCCGGAGTATTTGGGATTTCTGAAAATATTCTATCAGCACCGGGAACTTTCAAATCCTGCAGAATGGCTCCGCCCGCATTCCTTGTCACTTGAATAAACCTGATAGTCCCATCCGGATTGACTACATATCGAACCGGGTCTCCCGGCATCATATTCTGATTCAATACTTTTTCAACTCTCTCAATGTCTATTCCCGGATTCGCTTCTTTCAATTCCTTAAGAAAACGGCCCAAAGCTCGATACGCTTCACCGGGATCGACACCATCCTTTTGGACAGCGCCCAGTAGGGAACTCCCCGGCTCAATGACAACTTCCCGTGCTCCAACTCCCATTATTTTCTCGGCCACTTCCGCCGCCACGCCATGATCCACCGCTCCCGTCCCCGCCATATCCGCATTTGAAACGAATCCGCTCACTCCGGAAGGCTTCTCTGCCAATACCTCCGCCGCCCCGGTCATACCTCCTTGACCCGCGGGAATTTCCACCGCTTCTTTTGCTATCGCTTCCATCGCCTGACTCGTTGACGCTCCCGCAATCGAAACCGGAGCTCCATGAAAGTCCTCAAGCCCGGTAATGATTTTCATTTGTTGTAAGAGTTGTCCAAACCCCTTCGAAACCGCCGTCGCTGTTTCTTTGATTGCATCTCGATACGCGTATGCCGTACCGGCACCAAAGAGAAGAAGCCCTGCAATCGCGCCCGCTTGCTCGCGCTTCAAATGTTCATTCGCCATTTGTTCGAATTCTTTTTGTCTGATTTCAGCATATTTTTGCATTCGTTTGTTCTCCTCAAGGAAATGTTTGTCTTCTATTTTCCGGACATTCTCGAGAGCAGCTTCATTGTAGCCAATATTCTGTTTTCGGTTCCATGCTTCCGCACCATGAGACAAACCAACCTTGGCAACATATGCCCCGAGTCCTCGGCGGGTTATATCGGCAAGTAGTGCTGCCGTAACCACAGCACCCGAACCGACCACGGCACCAGCGATACCGGCGCCGGCAATCCCAGCAGTAATGGCAATTCTTTCTTGCCACGGCAAATTACGATACCACTCTCCGATTACCCCAAGACGGGACTCTACACGGTCATACCATTCTTTTCCATTTTTTTCTCGAAAGGAAGCTGACATCCATGCATCGCGCGTTTCAATTTTGTTTCGAGACTCCAACTCAAAAAACGCTTCGGCATTGACATCGCCGATACTTTTCCGACCGGAAGAAACCTCATCTGCCATCTCGCTCTTCACAAGTTCCAATCGAGCATCCTTGTAAACCGTAAGCGCGTAGCCCCAATCTTTTTCCAATTTTTCAAGCTCTTGCGCAACCGATTCGGGAAGCTCTTTTGATCGGAGAAACGAAAAATATTTTTTGAGTCCGCGCCACTTTTGCTCATTTCGATATTTTGAAGAAAAATACGTATCCCTTGCTTCATCTGCGGTTTTCTTCAATGCCTCAACTCGGTTTCGTAGCTCCTCAAGAGACACCCCTTCTTTTTTTTCTTGAAGCTCCGGACTCTTCATTTCCTCTTCCACCGCAATCTCCGGCACCGCTTCACCAACCACTTCAGCGCTCTTAACAATGCCACTCCCCTTATTTTTTTCTTGAAAATCAAGAATTTCAGGTACATCTGCTTCTTTCTTATCCCTTTCATTTTCATCTTCCTTTAGCGCAACCTTCGAAGATGTCTCCTTGATTACTTCAAATTCTCCATCAATGTCCAGAGGAGTACGAATTTTTTGTTGTTTTGAAACCTTTTCATGAGAAATAAAGTCTCCTGTCAGTGGAATAGGGGAATCAAGTGTGATTATGTCGCCCTGAGCATCCCCTTCAGAATCAACTTTTGTGGGTTCGACAACATTTGGAACATCCTTGTTATTACGAATCCCCTCCAAATCATCAAACATTTTTTCCGTTCCCGATTCGGAATTTTTCCGAGCAGAATTTTCCCACAAATTTATTCCGTGCTCTATGAGATATTCTCTTGCTTGTTTTTTTGCATTTTCTTTATCCTGAAAATCTTTTAAACCTAATAAATTTGAAAAACTACTCCCACGAAAGAAGGAAAAAATTTCCTTCGCTAAATGACCATCCCGCCCATACATAATAAATTTATGCGAATCCGGATGTGATTTCAAAAACTTTTCAATAAGAACATCTTGAGAAACCGTATTTCCCCCCTCGCCTTTTTCAGGAAAAACTCGAGCAAGTCGCACACGCAACTCTTTTTCAGCTTGAATTTCCATTTTTTCTTTTTCCTCTTCCTTTTGACTCTTTTTCTCCAATACCTCATCCATATTCATCTGTCCAATCCTCACATCTTCAGTTTCAGCACTATCCAAAACAGGTTCAGAAACAATTGGTTCCAACACTGCCACATCAGAGGTTATTATTTTTGATTCCAAATCCCCTCCAGCAGAATCTGACAAAGGCGAATTTGGTTCAGGTACAACAACACCTCCCGCATCAGCAAGTGTGGAATTTTTCGGCTCTTTTTTTTTCTTGCTTTTCTTCAATCCCTTTTTCGTCTTGGTAAGCTTTCCTTCTATTTCATCTCCGACATCTTCCCAAGAAGAACCGGCAACAGGAGGAGTGAGTTGCTCTGCCGACATAATACGCGCGAAGAAAAAATATTTCGTGGTATAATTATACCATCATTCAAACGTATCGACGAGACTTTTTTGTAAGACGTCAAGACAAAAACAAAATACTTTCACTATGCGGCGGTATTTCTTTGGACATTTTTTTACGGCGGAAAAACTCGTGGTCATTTCCGTGCTCATTCTTCTTCTCGCGACGGCGTTTTTCCTGCGGTTCTGGAATATCGAGAACATTCCCGCCGGGCTCTATCCCGACGAGGCGATGAACGGCGTCGATGCGCTCCGCGCCAATGAAACGGGCCAGTACCAGCTCTTCTACCCCAACAACAACGGTCGCGAGGGACTCTTCATCAACTTGCAAGCCTTCGCCATCCTTTTCTTTGGCGCCAACATCGCAGCGCTCAAATTGTGGTCGGCGATATTCGGAACACTCACCGTCCTCGGTGTCTACCTCCTCGCGAAAGAACTCTGGCACAAGCGCGGGGTCGCGCTTTTTTCCGCCTTCCTCATCACCTTCTCCTACTGGGCGATCAATTTTTCCCGGATCGGCTTCCGAGGCATCTTAGTGCCGTTCCTTCTCTCATTCTCATTCTATTTCTTCTTTCGCGGACTTCGCACCAAAAAACTTTCGGCATTTCTCGCAAGCGGCCTCATCTTCGGCCTCGGTTTCCACACCTATATCGCCTTCCGCATCGCGCCCCTCATTCTCATCCTCCTCGCAATCGGAGGATATTTCTCCTACAAAAACTTTTTCGCGCTTTTCTGGAAGCAGACGCTCGTGTTTCTCTTCGGAATGGCAATTACGACGGCGCCTATTCTCTATGAATTCGCGACTCATCCCGAATACCTCTCCTCGCGTTCGGCCTCCATCTCCATTTTCTCGCCCGAGGTAAACCATGGCAATCTCCCGCTCACGTTTGCAAAAACTCTCGGCCTCTCTTTCATCAAATACACCTTTGTCGGCGATATGAATTGGCGGCACAATTACCCGCCCTATCCACTGCTCGACTTCATAACGGGAACACTCTTCCTCGCCGGTATCGTTTTCCTCGCGGTGCGCCTCTTCCTTCTCGCGAAACGCCGATGGCGCGACACCGACCGCAATCGCGACCTCTTGATCGCGCTCTTTCTCTTGGGTAGCTTCGTCACGATGCTTATTCCGGAATTTTTGACCGAAGAAGGACTCCCGCACGCCCTCCGCGCGATCGGCACCCTTCCCTTTGTTTTTCTCATCGCCGCGATGCCGCTCCTCTGGTTTGGCGAATGGATCAAGCGACAACCGCCCGGTATGAAAATCGGAATGCTCCTTCTCACGGGGACGGCGCTCGCAATAATTCCTCTTTGGAATACGGCAAAGTACTTCCTCTTTTTCGCCGAGAATAGAAATGCGCGCGGCGCCTTCAACGAAGACTTTACCGCGATGGCACGATATATAAACACGCTTCCCGAGGGTGTCAAAGCCTATGTCCTCCCCAATGCGGGCGGCACGGATATCAGCAACAACCTCCCCATCACCGCCCAGCCGATCGTCTTCCTCACGCACGATTCTGGTAAAAACAATCTGAAGTTCTTGACACCCGATACGATCATACAAAGACCGGCTGTCATTATTCCACAAAAGTGGGACGAGACAATCGCCCAAAAAGTACAGCTCGCCTTCCCGAAATCAAAAATCGAAACCATCCCTTTCGGAAAAGATGGAAAAGAAAATTTCAAAATTATCGTGATAGAATAGAATGCAGAATTAGGAATGGAGAATGGGGAATGCAAATACGGAGAGAAAATTTTGAATTCTTCCTTGTAATTTTGCATTTTGAACTTTTCATTTTGAATTATTATGGAACTCTTCAAAAAACACACTTCGTGGTTCGTCGCGGCACTCCTCATTGCGTTTGTCGCGTTTTCGGTGAAGCTCGCCTGGGACGATTCGACCACGATGGATGAGAAGGCGCATATCCCGGCGTCCTACAGCTACGTGAAATACCTCGATATGCGAATCAATCCCGAGCATCCGCCGCTCATCAAGGATCTCTCGGGACTCGCCCTCCTTGCACTCCCCGAGCTCGCCTTCCCCGTCCCGAGCATCCTCTGGGAGAGAGGCGATGAGAACGTCGATCAAAGCAAGCACCCCGAAGGACCGGTCCGAAACTGGGGACTCGCGCAATGGGAATTCGGGGACCGATTCCTCTTCGGCATGGGAAACGATCCGGACTTGATCACCTTTATGGCGCGTCTCCCGATTATTCTGATCGCGCTCCTCTTGGGGTATATGATTTTCCGATGGACGCGCGAGCTCGGGGGCACGCTCGCCGGACTCTTCGCGCTCCTCCTCTTCGTCGCCGATCCGAATATCCTGGCGCACAATCATCTCGTCACGACCGATATCGGCATCGCCGCTTTCATTTTCTTCTCGGCGTACTTTTTCGTGCGCTTCCTCAAAGATCCTTCATGGAAAAATGTATTTCTCTCCGGACTTTTCCTGGGACTCGCCAATCTCGCCAAGTTTTCCGCCGTCATTCTCTTCCCCCTCTTCGGACTCCTCGTCATCCTCTACGCGTTCGCGAAATCCCGCCCCGATTCCGTTCCGGAAGAAATATCGAAACAGTGGCGATTTCGAACACTCCTCTCGTATGTCGGGAAATTCGCCGCATCGGTCGGCATCTGTTTCATCGCCATCTGGGCGCTCTATGTCCCCAATGTTTGGAATATGCCGGCAGAAGTAACACAAGAAATCGCCCGCGCGGTTTTCCCGAATGATCGCGTCATGGGACGATTTGCCGAATCGACCATCGTCGGTATGGGCGAAATTCCGATTTTGAAACCCCTCGCACACTATTTTCTCGGCGTCTTCATGGTCTTCGCGCGCGTCGCAGGCGGCAACACCTACTTTTTTCTCGGCGAAGTTTCCAATCAAGCCTCCACCCTCTACTTCCCGCTCGTTTTCCTGATGAAATCGACACTTCCCTTCCTCGCGATCCTCAGCTTCGCTTTTTTCTACGGCGCGTGGCGTATCGTCACTGTCGCGCGACGCGACCGAGAAGCAAAAAAATCCTGGGGCTCCGTTTTTGCACATTCATTCGAAACGCATATCGCCGAGTATACCATGCTCTCCTTCGTCGCGCTCTATGTCTACTTGAGTATCACGGGCAATTTGAATATCGGTTTCCGCCACCTCTTCCCCATTCTCCCCTTCCTCATCGTCCTCGGGACCAAAACCGTTTTCGTCTACTGGAACCGCCATCGCGGCAATCACACGACCTGGACGACTGTGCGCGTTTTCCTCTTTTCTTTCACACTATGGATCGCCCTCATCCCCGTCTTTGCTTTTCCGAGTAGCTACCTCTCCTATTTCAACTCTGCCATGGGAGGTCCGAGCGAGGGCTACCGATACGTCACCGACTCCAACTACGACTGGGGACAAGACGCGAAACGCCTCAAACTCTGGGTGGAAAAATATAATCTCTGCGTTTCAAATAATCAGGAAAGTTCCGCTGAGTGCCGAATGCTGACAGCTGATAAGTTCTTTCCCACTGACACACCCATTCAAAAAATCCGCGTCGACTACTTCGGCGGAGCGAGTCCGGAATACTATTTGAAAGACAAGTACCTCTCTTGGCACAGCCACAACACCCCCGAGCCCGGCTGGTACGCCGTCTCCGCCGGCTTCTACCAAGAGAGTATCCACAAGAAAGATCAGCCCGAGGGAAACATCAACTACTCCTGGTTCCCGACCGGTTCCTGGATCGGCCGCGCCGGCGACTCGATATTCATCTTTTATGTGGAGAACGTGCCGGAAAAATACAATATCGGAGAGAAGAAAAAAATCCAAACAGAAACACAACCCATTCATCAATCAGAATCTGAAAAAATTCCGGAAAAAACCAAGAAAAATAATCTTAGTATTTTTCTTCTCTATCCTGTTGGTGGAGAAATTTTAAAAAAAGGCTCAACATATACTATTAAGTGGGCAGTATCGAATGAAAATGGGGAAAGGACGCCAGATACAGTTTATCTTTCACTTTTTGGTCAATACCAAGAAAAAGGATGTGAAACATCGGAAGGGAGTAGCGTTGTTGCGTGTCCACAGGATATTTATTCGATAGCAGAGAACGTCCCTAATAATGGAGAGTTTACTTGGACAGTAGAGGAAAATATAAAGCCAGGAAAATATTCGCTTGAAATATTCAGCAAGCTTGATAAAATCAACGGCTTAGGGGATAGAAGCAACTTCTTCGAAGTTACAAACTAATATGTAAGATTTAACAGCGTTTTTTTGCCATCAGTTATTCCTGTTCATCTTTTTTCTTTTTCTTTCCCCCTTTCCTCTCATCATCACCCATTTTTTCCCCTTCTTTCTCTTCACCGCCTTTCAGAGAATAGAAGATGCGATTCTCGGTGCGGAGATCGACATACTCGAGATTTTTCCGATCGCTCTGCGGAAGCGTCTTCTCAAAGAGAAGCCGAAGCGCGAGGAACGTACGCTCGACCGGGACGGTAGAGCTCAAGCGAAGCTCCCAGCCTTCAGCGGTTCGGAGCCGAATTTCATCCGAGAGACAAGACGGCGTCGTTGCAAGCGAAGAAGTCGTAACATCACTCTCGGTAAAAAGTCGCTCGCGAATCGAAGAAAAGGTCTCGAGAAATCCTTCCGAGAGAACCGGGGCCTGAAAAGAAACCGGCTTTCCGGACTGATCGACGACGGCGAGCATCCTCGATACATCGAATGATGCTTCCGGCACATCCGCCCCGTCAAAAGCCATTCCCCGCTCATCCACCAGAAAACAGGGTCCGCCGGAACAGAGTATCATCGTCAGAGTACGCTCTTCGACCGAAACGCGAATCGTTTCCGGAAAGACAAACGAAATACGAACGCTTCGAAATATCGGGAACCGCTCGCGAAGTTTCCGCTCGAGCGCGTGTCGACGCGCGAAAGCGATCGCGAGAGTATTTCGGGGCGCGCCAAATATCGCGCCCGCCGAAAATTCGCTGACGACTCGTTCGATATCGCGTTTGGAAACGGTCTCGGCGCCCGAAACCTCCGTCCGGCCGATGCGGAGGAGCGACGAGAAGAAAACAACCCACAACGCGGCGCCCGCAAAGAGTACCCAGAGCGTCCCGTAAAAAAAATTCCATACCGAAAATTTCCGTTCTCCCGCCGAAATCTCTTCCCGTCTCAACGCGCGAAACATTCGATTCCGCCTCGGCTTGAGGAGTTTCGCTTGCGTTCCCCGATTTTTTTTTCGAAAAAAATTCATATCAAACAATCAGGATCTTTCATTATGCATGCCGAGACCAAGAGAAATAGTTTTTCTCTAGTTTGCTCCGATAGAGAGGAGCATGTGAGAAAAATTATTTCTCTTGGTCGAGGCAATTTTAAAAAGATGAAATTCAGAATACAACTTCATCATACTGAAATTTTCTGAGAAAAGAGGGGCGCCACGCTCTTTCCAAAAAAGAGGAGATGCTCAATCGTGAGGCGCGCGCTTCCCGGGAAACGTCGGAGATCGCGAAGCGTCGCGGAAACACCCTGAAGGAGCTCGAGAGAGCCCCGCCGCTTCCCGGTGTCGACCGCGGAAGAAACACTCCGCGCGAGTCCGCCAATCCACCACGAAAGGAGTTGTTCGGCATACGTAATATCATTGGAAAAAATTTCCGCGTATTTCACCCGGTCCGAAAACGGAATCGATTCGAACGAAAGAAGCGCTTCCAAAACACGAAGCCGTTCCTCAAGCGATTCCGAATGTTCCCGAAAGGAAATGGCAAGTCCCGGTCGCCCCAATTTCAAAAGCGCACTCGGAACATCCGGAAAATGCTCGCGAAGTTCGACCTCGGACACGAGCCCAAACGAAACGCGCTCCGCGCGCGACAAAAGAGTCGGGAGAATCGATCCTTCCTCATGCGTGAGGAGAAACATCGTCGTATTCGGAAACGGCTCTTCGAGCGTTTTGAGGAACGCGTTCTGCGCCTCTTCCGTCATCCGATGCGCGTCGTCCACGATGAGCACCTTCCCCGCGCCCGCGGAAGAAGAGAGGCTCAAGCGACGCGTCGCCTCCCGAATTCTCTCGACCCCGATCGGACGCTCCCGAACTTTTCCCTTCTCCTCCACCCGTTCCGGTTCGATGATGATCATGTCGGGACGCGACGAATATCCCGAGAGACATTCGGAAAGTTCGAGCGCCACCGCCCGCTTCCCGACACTCTCGGGTCCGACGAAGAGATACGCGTGCGCGCTCCGCCCCTTCTCAATCGCCCGCGTAAGCCGCTTTCGAATTGCTTCGTGCCCGATGATCATAACTATTGCCGTCATTCCCTCCGTCAGTTGGCGGATCGCGGGAATGACGAGAGAAAAAATTCTATTTCAAACAAAGTTGGCTACGCAATGACCTTTTGTACCACTTCAATTATTTTCTCTCGAAACATTTCTTCCGAAAATCGCTCCGCGCTTTTTTTGATATTCTCTCGATTGAATGATGCTTCTCGTCTTATGTATTCTTGCACCGCATCGGCAATACAGGAAGCGCTCGGTTCGGCAAAAAACACGCCGGTTTCATCGCTTACTATCTCCGTCGCGCCCCCCTTCCGGAGCGTAATCGCGGGAAGTCCCGCCCCTTGGGCTTCGGCGAGCGC
>JAYRSG010000081.1:0-2373 GCA_041920175.1 Candidatus Moraniibacteriota bacterium
AAAGAACGCGCGCAACGAATCAGGGAGAGAATTCAGAGTAGTGACCAAGCCTCAAAAAATCCCTTCAAACATGAAGGGACTTTTTTCTTTCTACACAATCACTCTTCCGTCAACAATCAGTATGCCCCTCCCTTCCGATGTTTCGGGATAAACGATGAGCGGATTGATGTCGAGCTCGCGGATTTGCGGGAAATCGGCAAGAAGTTGCGAGAGACGACCGACACACTCGATAACCGCGGCGATATCATACTTCGCGCCGAGGCGGGCACCGTGGAGAATCGGGAAAATACGAAGAGTCGAGAGCATATCCTCGGCGCGACTCCGCGCGACAGGAGCGAGCCCAAACGCCGTATCTTTCAAAATTTCGGAATAAATGCCGCCACTCCCGAGCATCACCGTCTGCCCCAGATTGGGATCGAGGAAACTCCCGAGAATGAGCTCGACCCCGCCCCGAGGCGCCATTTCCATGAGGAGCGCCCCATCGATATGCGCTTCCGGCGCGCGCTCCCGCACGCGATTTATCATCTCATCAAACGCTTCCCCGGCCCGCTCCGACGAGACATTGAGGAGCACGCCACCCGCATCGGTTTTGTGCGTAATATCATCGGAGAGAATTTTCATCGCAAGCGACATCCCGATGTCCCGCGCCACGAGCGCCGCTTCTTCCGCCGTCGATGCTTTCGCGTATTTCGACACGGGGAATCCGTACGCGGCAAACACATTGAGCGTTTCAAGCGGCGAGAAGAGACTTCGTCCCGATGCCTTCACTCCTTGGAAAATCTCTCTCGCTTTTTCAATCTGAATCTTTTCCGGCGTGGGAAGCGCTTTGAAGAGATACTTCGTCACCATGTCCTTTTTTCTCGACTCCGCGAAATCCGCGAGCGCCGAAAGCATCCGAATGCCGTCTTCCGGAAAACTCGCAACAAGAATTTTCTTCTTGAGAAGAAATTTCATGCCATTCGCCACCAACTTTCCGCCCATAAAAACAACAACCACGGGTTTCTCGCTCCGCGCGGCGCTCTCGGAAATTTTTGCGGCGATTTCTTCGACATCCGTCATCGACTGCGGTGTGAGGACGACGAGCGTCATATGAACGGAGTCGTCCGCCAGAATGAGATCGAGCGCGCGAGCATATCGATCACTTTTCGCGTCGCCCAGGATATCGATCGGGTTCTTGATGCTCGCCGCGCTCGGGAGAAACGTGCGAAGCTCGGCGCTGGTCGTATCGGAGAGTTTTGAAAGAATAAGTCCCGCGCCAATAGCTGCATCCGCCGAGAGGACGCCGGGACCGCCGGCATTCGTGAGAATGGCGATATTTTTTCCCGTGGGAAGGGGTGAGAGAGAAAACACGCGCGCCAAAAGGAAGAGTTCCTCCACGGTCTCGGCACGCAGTATACCCGCCTCCGCAAAGAGCGCCTCGTAGCTCGCGTTATTCCCCGCGAGCGCCCCCGTATGAGACGCGAGCGCCGAAGCCCCGGCGGCGGTTTTCCCCGATTTGAGAACCATGATCGGTTTCGGTTTTTTGGCAAGCGCCATGGTCCGTGCCATTTTTTTGATTGCGTCGGGATTTCGGAGGTCCTCAGCATAAATCGCAATCACCTTGGTTTTCCGGTCGCGTGTGAAATACTCAAGGAGCGCTGACTCATCAAGGAGTGCTTTGTTGCCGAGACTCGCGAATTTCGAGAGACCGATACCATAGCTTCCCATCATATCGAGAATCGCCGTCCCCAAGGCGCCGCTCTGTGAGAGAAAAGCGACTCCTCCCTTCCTGGGAAGCGTCTTCGCAAACGACGCGTTCATCGAAAGGTGCGGATTCACCACGCCAAGACAGTTGGGTCCAAGAAGAACTATATCGGCCGCTTGCGCGATATCCGCGATTTCTTGTTCGAGCGCGACATTTCCCGCCTCTCCGAATCCGACGGAAATGACGATTGCCGCTTTCGTTTTTTTCAGAACCGCTTCGCGGAGAATCTGCGGCACGATCTTTGCGGGAACGGCAATGACAACGCACTCGACCTCCCCCTCGATCGCCGCGAGATTCGGATAACATCGTATGCCATAGAGCTCTGTCGCTTTGGGATTGACCGGAAAAACCGCGCCCTTAAATTTCTGCTCGATCAAATTCTTCACGATATCGTTCCCGACACTTCCCACCTCGGTTGACGCCCCGACGACCGCGATCGACTTCGGCTCAAACAATGATTGAATATTCATAAAAAAAGAATGAAGAATAAAGAATGGGGAATTGGAGTTGGGAGTTAAGTGGTCTTAAATAAACCACAGAAAAGAGCTAAAATGTGAGTGAAGCCTGGTCGAGCTTTGCTACAACATTTTTAACTCTTTTCTATGTCATCTAAAACAAAAATCAAAAAG
>JAYRSG010000082.1:0-2165 GCA_041920175.1 Candidatus Moraniibacteriota bacterium
AGGTCGATTTTTCGGGAATATCGCATGAAACGATCGTGGTTGACAATAGCGAAGCGGACGATTTCGACAACGAATTTCGAACGAGTTTCCCGGAAGTTTTGTTCGTTCGGAGCGGGAGAAATCTCGGGATGGGGAGTGGCAATAATTTCGGCGCGCAAAAGGCGACCGGCGATTTCTTCCTTATCGTGAATCCCGATACGGTTCTCCGTCTCGACGCGGTCCGAGTCCTTTTTCGCTCTATGAAGGATCGCGATGATATCGGCATCGCGGGACCGAAACTTTTGAATCCCGACGAGACGCTTCAGTATTCGTGTCTTCGTTTCCCGCGATTCTGGACGCCAATTTTGCGGAGGACTTTCTTGGGGCGTTTCGCTCCGAATCATCTCGGACGGTATTTGATGACGGATTTCGATCACGAGAGCGCGCGCGATGTGGATTGGATGATGGGGTCATGTCTCATGATTCGCGCCGATTTTTACCGAAAGGCGGGCGGATTCGATGAACGATTTTTCATGTATTTCGAGGATATCGACTTGTGTCGGCGGGCATGGCGAAGCGGTCTCCGAGTGGTCTATTGCCCGGAGGCTACCGTCATTCACGATCATGCTCGGGGGAGCGCTCGGTCCCGTTGGTTTGTCGCTCCTTTTACGAGTCGTCTCGCGCGCGAACACATTCGATCATGGATGAAATACTTCCTCAAGTGGAATTTCCGCGGGTAGCGGGGCGTTCTCTCTCGGTCCGGCGCTTGCAATTTTTTTCTTTGCGGTTTACCTTTATTGAGGTTAAAAAACTTATGCCGAAAATACTCTTGGTTGAGGACGATCCGATGATTTCGGAAGTCTATGAGCGAAAGTTTGCGAGCGCCGGTTTTGATGCTCGGGTCGCCGCTTCCGGGAAAGCGGTCTTGGAAATACTTCGAACGGAGTCATTCGATGTCGTGCTTCTCGATATCGTGCTTCCCGAAATGAGCGGCATGGAAATACTGGAGCATCTTCGCGATCCCAAAAACGGGTATCCCGCCGATATCAAGATCGTTATGTTTAGCAATTTAAACGAAAAAGACGATCAGGAGAAAGCGCTCGCTCTCGGTGCAAATGGCTTTATTCCCAAAACGGAGTTTTCTCCGTCGCAACTCGTAGAAGAAATTTCCCGATTTCTCCGGCAATTCGAAGCCGAGAGGGGAGATGTCGCCGTTTCCCGCCCGGCGGATGGTGTGGTGCCGACTGCGGATCCTGCGTGAGGACTAGAGTGAATAATCCGTAAAGGAACGTTATGGAACGGATGCTTCTTTCGGAATTGCCGAATCATATCGGAGAGCGTGTATGCCTCAAGGGATGGGTGAATATGCGTCGCGATCATGGGAAAATACTGTTTTTTGATATGCGGGATCGAAGCGGTTCCGTCCAATTGGTCGTGATTCCCGATCATGAAGTCGCGTATGAGACGGCGCGCGGGTGCCGGAACGAATATATCATTCAGACGGTCGGAACGGTGAGGTCCCGTCCGGGTGGCGCCGAACGAGTCGGAACGCTCGGGAGTATCGAAGTGGAAGTCGAGGAAATTTCGGTTCTCTCGGCTCCCGAGAGCCCGCTTCCCTTCGAAATCGCCGAAGGCGGTCTCGAAGAGCTGCATCTTGAAACACTCCTCAACAACCGGACGTTCTCGCTGCGAAACCGGAAGGTGCAGGCGATATTCCGACTCTACGGTCTCCTCATTTCCGCCTATGCGGACGCGCTTCGCAAACGTGGTTTTCTTGAAGTCAAAACGCCGAAGGTGGTAAACGCGGCGACCGAGGGCGGGGCGAATTTTTTCAAGATAAAATACTTCGATCGGGACGCGTATCTCGCGCAGAGTCCGCAGTTCTACAAAGAGGCGGGCGCGAGTGTTTTCGAGCGAGTCTTTGAAATCGGACCGGTGTTCCGCGCCGAACCGCATTTTACGACACGTCACGTCAACGAATACGTGAGCCTCGACGCCGAGATGGCGTTCATCGAGCATGTCGGGGACGTTATGAACGAGCTCGAAGGAATCGTTCATGAAGTATTTCGGTCTCTGGAAGAGAAGGGGAGAGAGTGTGCCGAATTGTGGGGCGCGGTTTTCCCTGCGCCGGTTTCCATTCCGCGCATGAAACTGACGGAAGCGCTCCAGATTCTCGAGAAGGAATA
>JAYRSG010000083.1:0-2389 GCA_041920175.1 Candidatus Moraniibacteriota bacterium
GCCTCGGTGATGGCGTTTTTGTACGCACTGTTTGAGAGAACCCGGGAAACAATGCCAAGTCCGTCAACCACGGAAACGCCGCTCCGTAAAAGTGAGCTATAAATCCGTGCAAAGCGCGCGCAGTTTACCTTGATGACGATATTGCCGACGACCGGAAGATAGAGGAGCGTGAGACTAAAAATTCGCTTCCCGGTCGCCGTCCCGAGAAAGAGTTTCCCGCCAACGAGCGCGCCAACAACGAGAACGATGCTCGCGATGTAGTGCCCGCGGAGAAAATCGCTGATATTCATAATGAAAACGGTCATCGGCGGAAGCTCGACGTTCATATCCTTGAAGACACCGGTGATGCTCGGGAGAATATAGGTAAGCATGAGGACGGCGATACCGAGCATGGCAACGAGAATCACCGACGGATAAATGAGCGCGCCCTTCACTTTGCTCGTGATATCATGCTCTTTTTCGAGTTGGGTCGCCAAAATATCAAGCACCATTTCGAGATTTCCCGACACCTCGCCCACATAGACCATATTGACAAAGAGCTCATTGAACACCGTTGGGAACCGTCCCATCCCCTCGGAGAGCGTTTTCCCCGCCTGAAGATCCGTCTGGATGGATTCGAGAATGCCTTTGAATTTTTTGTTTTTGGTTTGGCTCGCGAGATTTTGGAGCGCGCGCGACATCGTAAGTCCCGACGACACCATCACGGCGAGATTTCGCGTAAAAGTCATTTTCTCTTTGAGCGGAATCGTCGTGAACCGATCGAAAAAATTCACCTTGACCCCCACCTCCGCTTCTTCGATCACCTTAATCGACGTCGGCACAAACCCCTCCGCGGCAAGCGCCGAGGCAACCCCCTTTTCGTCCTTGGCAGTCACTTCCCCGCCTTTGGATTCGCCCGTTTTCAAATTTTTCGCCGTAAACAAATACTTCGGCATAGCGCACGCGATAAAATATGCGCTCATTATACCACGAAATAAAAACTTTATACCAAATTATTTTGAAGGGTTCTCTTATGCGCGCCGAGACCACAAAAAATAATTTTTCTCTAGTTTGCTCCGATAGAGAGGAGCATGTGAGAAAAACTATTTTTTGTGGTCGAGGCAACTTCCGATGAAGTAGAAATTGATATACTTTGGTACTACATTGCGGAAGTTTCCACATCGCTTATGCGACGCAAGAACAACTCGTATGTTTCGGGACCGCGCGGATGCGGGAGAAAAATAAGCCGCTCGTCGGTCGCCTCGATAATGCCTTCCGAAGATTTCGTTTTGGGATTCGACGCGATTTTTTTCCATTGGAGCGTTCGTAAGAAATTCTCAACGCGAAGACCGGTGAAGAAAATCTCAAATACATCTCGAAAAAACCGTGTCAAAAACGTATCGGAAATCGAGAGAAGATGTGGGAGACGCGCGATCGAAAAATTGGGACGAAACCGCCGCATCCACTCGTTCGATCGCTGAAATTTTGAAAAAGTTTTCTCACCGAAAAACGGAATGAGAAAAAAATATTCGTTCGACGAAAAAATATCCTTGAGAGAAATTACCAAAGACCGCGTCGTCACCCAGAAATTGAGGCACGCTCGCCGCGCAACGCGCTTCCCGTGCCGACGCAAACCAAAAAGTTGCAAGAATCCCGTCACGATCGCTCGCCCCGACCAAATATGCCCCGCGCGAAGCACGATGAAAAAATCCCAGTCACTCCCGCGTTCCGCATTCTTCATCGCAAGACTCCCCGTGAGTCCCGCCATTCGCACAAAAGGAAGAAATCGGAGTATCCCCGCAACGCGCCGCGCCCCTTTGAGCTTCCGATCCGCCTCTCTCTGCCGATTCATTCGAAGCGCCACAAGCTTTTCTCTCCCGCGAAGAAACACGAACCCGCGCGCACGCCCGAGCCGCTTGCCGAGAAAGCTCCCTTCGAGCGTCTCCGTCACGTCGCGAAGCGACACGGGCTTTATGTTTTCTCCTCCTCCGTCAGACGCAAGCAACAACCTCCACACCTCGAATTCCGTAAGCGGATAATCGAACACGTCATAGTACGCAACCGTCTCAAGAATCATCCGATGAAGAGGGAGCATAGAAGAAACCCTCAAATAACAACCTCAAACTTTTATTCCCAACGACGCCAAGTCTTGGACAAGACCAACATAGTCTCGAAAAAGAATGGGCTTGTAGCCAACTACTTCCGCGGTTTCGAGACTTTTTTTGGAATCATCAATGAAAACAAGTTCCTGCGGCGAAACACCGAGCATCTCGCAAAACTTGAGAAAAGCTTCAGGCTCCGGCTTCATCACTCCCATTTCGGAAGAAATGCCGATAACATCAAAATAGTTGGTAATTCCCTGTTGACTCAAACGATCGCGTAAACCGTTTTCCCAATTACTCAAAAGACC
>JAYRSG010000084.1:0-8461 GCA_041920175.1 Candidatus Moraniibacteriota bacterium
CTCCATTCCATCACCAACCGCAACCACTTCGCATGCCTCGTTCCGAAATTTCGTCTCGTAAATATCGCTCACGAAAAAATCATCCTCCACGATCATCACCTTTTTCCCCTTCATATCTTCCTTGTTCATAGAAAAGCTGTTTAATTGCAGAAATATATCCCTCAAGGACTTTCATTTTTGAGTACAGTTCGAGGCGCAGATGAGGAGCGCAGTAAGCTGTATGTAAACATACAGCGTCGAGCACCGGAATCTGCAACGAAGAAATGTGCCAAAAATGAAAGTCCTACTCTTCATCGACCAGTGTGGCGCCTTCGGTCACTCGCTCCACTTCGGCGATCGTCGTATCTCCGCGGAGCGCCTTCAACAGTCCATCTTGCTTCATTGTCGTCATTCCCTGCTTTCTCGAAAATTCCTGAACCTCCGCCTCGCTCCCGCGTCTTTCGGCGATAATCGCTCGAAGCGGATCGGTAATTTCCAGCACTTCATGGAGCGCGATCCGTCCCTTGTATCCGGTATTGTTGCAATCCGAACATCCGCGACCGGCAAAAAAGACAAGCGCGCCCCCGAGTTCGACATGGTATCGATCGGATTCTTCTTTCGGAACATTTTCAAGAATAACTCGTATTTTTTCAAGAATTTTCTCCGGAACTTTCGCTTCCTCTTTGCAGTGCTCGCAGATACGTCGAACGAGACGTTGCGCCGCGACGGCCTGGAGAGAAGAGGCGAGCAAAAACGGCTCGATGCCCATATCGATGAGGCGCGGAACCGCTCCGATCGCGCTGTTCGTGTGAAGCGTCGAAAAAACAAGATGCCCCGTCAGAGCCGCGTGAATCGCGAGTTCCGCCGTTTCGTTGTCGCGAATCTCTCCCACCATAATCACATTGGGATCCTGACGGAGAATCGACCGGAGACCGCTCGCGAAGGTATAACCGATCTCGGGTTTCACCTGGCTCTGATTGACGCCGTCGAGGAAATACTCGACCGGATCTTCGAGCGTCACGATATTCCGTTCTTCTTTGTTCAGGATATTCAAAAATCCGTAGAGCGTCGTCGATTTCCCGCTTCCGGTCGGACCCGTGAGAAGCACGATGCCGTACGGCTCCAAGATCTTCCGCGTCAGTACTTCGTAATTTCTCCCCGAGAGTCCCATTTTTTCAAGATCCGCGAGTCCCGCCGATTTATCGAGAACCCGCATCACCACCTTCTCTCCCTCGACGACGGGAAGCGTTGAAATACGAAGATCTACCGTGGTTCCTCGTTCGCTCACCCGAAATCGGCCGTCCTGCGGCTTTCGCTTCTCGTCGATTTTCATATTCGCGAGAATTTTGATGCGAGACACCACCGCTTTCCCGACGGAGACCGGCAAAATGAGAGAAGCATAGAGAACGCCGTCCACGCGAAACCGAACTCGATAGTTCCCCTCGATCGGCTCGATATGGATATCGCTCGCCCTCCCATCGATCGCGTGTCCGATCACCACTTGGACGAGTTTGGCAATCGGCGCGTCCTGGAAGACGCCCCGATCCTCCGCGCCGTTCGAAAGTTCATCGGCGACCTCGTCCTCGTCTTTTCCGAGCGACTGAATCGCCTCCGAAAGCGCTTTCTCGGTGCCGGAATATTGGGCGAGAATATTTTCGAAAACGGACGCGGAAACCTGATAGGTGCGAACCTCGACGCTTTCTTTCTCGGCAAGAAACCGAAGCGCATTGAGCGCCTCAATGTCCTGCGGATTTTCCATAACAACCTTAAACACGGCTCCCTCGCGTTCAAAGGGCGCCATACGATACCGACGCGCCGTTCCCTCGGGAATAAACGTAAGCACGCGCCTGTCTATCTTCCGAGCGGCAATATCCGGAGACAATGTATCGTCCCCGCTCGCGCCGACGACCGTCTTTGCGCCGGAAGAGCGAGAAGAAACAGTGCGACGCCCTTCTTGCGAGAATATCTCCGGCATAGGGATTCCCTAAAAGAGCCTATCGAACGAATGGGTTCTGCCGCGCGGACGGCACCGCTTCGAGAGAAGGAACCGTATTCGTCGCCCGATCTCGGAGATCTTGGACGACCGACAAATCAAATTTCGGTTCTTTGAACGCTTCCAAAAACGTGCCCTTCGCCACAGTCGTTTTGGAAAGGAAGCTGAACTGAACCTTCAGGGAAGCGGTCAGAGTATCGGGCGCGACCGACTCGTTCGTCGGCCCGTTCTGAGCCGCGCTCTTCACTTCGACGGAAAGAAATCTTTGAAAATGATCCGCCCGATATACGCGATCGATAAACGCTTTTATTTGTTCATATTTTCCGAAAACCGAAAGAGAAACATTCGCGGATCGAACCCGCGCGGCGGGCGAAGATGATACATAGGCATCCGAAACAGAAGACGTTCCGGTATTGAGCAGACTTCCGGGCGAAGCTGATCGGATCTCTTCCTGTTCGGCTGCCGCCTTGGCCGCCTGTTCGGCCGCGAGCGCCACTTCGCTCGAGACGCGCTCAAGTTTCGCCGAAGCGAGAAGAAGTCCCGACTCACCGGCAAAAAAATTCATTTCGTCGAGAATGCGGTCATCGCTTCCCGATTGGGGCAAATAGGTTTTTATGAACTGCTCATTCCCCATGTTTTCATTGAGACTCCGGTCAAGCGCGTCAATATTCGAAATCACTTCTTCAGTCCTGACGAGACGTTTCTCGGCATCCTCTTTCTCCAGGCGGAGTGAAAATACGGAAGAAATCTCCGGCTGTATCCAGAAAATGGAAAACGCGAGCGCGATAACGAGCGAGAGCGGAAAGAGGAGAAGTTTCACTTTCATAATATTTTTGTTTCAAAATTTAAAATTTAAAAAACCCCTTGAGAAAACCGAAAATCTTTAGAGCGAAAGAACGAAAAGCGCCTCCACTTTCCCGCTCGTTCCGAGCTTCACGTCTCCGTCGATGGTCGCCGAAGAAAACGAGCCCTCTCTTTTGAGCGTGATAATTTGTTGCGCTATGGCGCGAAAAGAATCGGCGGCCAAACCGGTTTTTACTTCCTTCTTTTCGATATCGTAGGAATACGACGTAATATTCGCCTCCGGCATCAGCGCGCGCTCGATTCTTGAAAACGGATCATTCGGAGGGAGGCTCGTCTTTTTGAGATTCTGGTCAATAACGCTCAAACGGTCGGCAAAATCCGCAACCCGATCCGCCTTCTCACCGGCGATGCGATTCCTCGCCGCCTCATTCCGAGCATTGATTTCATCCACTTGTTTTTGGAGGGTGTCTCTATAAAAAATCACTCCGAAATAGGAGCCGAACGCGAGCGCAAGTACCACGATCGAGAAAAAGAACGATCCGCCCAAGAGACTCCGCCTGGGAAGATTCGATCCCTCGCCCCCTCCCGTCATGAGATTTATTTGAGACATACGACAAAAATTTTTTACTGTTTATATTTTTCTTTTCATCCTCCAAACAAATTCCAAACCCTAAGAGCGTGTTAAAAAAGCTTCAAACTCGAGAGAATTGACAGAGCTTTTTCGGGTCCCGCCTTGCGGGATTGCGGCTTTCGAACGGAGTGGAAGACAAGCAAAAAAATAATTTTTTCCGAAAAAGCGAACTTTCTCAACACATTCTAATAAGAGTATACCACACAAAAAAAGAATGGAAAAATTCGCATCACTTCTTTCGATATCGGTCAATACCCCCCAGAGCGAGGCCGACCGCGATCGCAAAAGAGGGACCGATGGTATTGAGTGCGGGACGAATCACATCATCGCACGAAATGCCTTGCCACGGATCCGCAACCGAAACGGGCAGATGGAACGCGTTGACAAAATAGCCCGAGATTCCCTTCATATGTGCGGTTCCGCCGGAAAGAATGATCTCCTTCACTGTTTCCGAAGAATCTTTCGCCGAATAGAGATGGAGAATACGGTTGATTTCACTCATAATGAGATCGAGCGCCGAAAACACGAGCGCCGACTCCGGATTCGCGAGAAAACTCTTCGTGCCGCGCTTCAATTCCTCGGCGCGTTCCCAAGAAATACCGAGTCCTTCGGAGAGAGTCGAGGTGATTTCATTTCCACCCACACTCAAACTTCGATTGAGTCGCACCTCACCGTCTCGAATCAAAACCAAATTTGTCGCTCGAGAACCAATATCGACAACAAGCACCGTTCCCATTCGATCACTCGCGATCGCTCGCGCCAAGGGAAAAATTTCAATTTCCAAAAGATCGATCGGTAAATTCAATCCCTCGACGTACCGCTCGTACTTTGCCACTTCTTTTTTGAGCGCCGCAACGAGAAGAATCTCTATGGTATTTTTCTTGTCCGGACGATCATTCTTTTTCGTTTTCTCCGGCGAAAGAATTTCCCAGCTGAAAGCAACGTCTTCGAGCGGCGCGGGAATGTATTTGTGCGCCTCAAACTGAATCGCCTGCTCGAGCTCCTCCACTTCCATCGCCGGCAACTCTATAAGCGTGATAAGTCCGCTGTAGCCCGGAAGCGCGATATTAACGGCTTTTGAAAGCGGCGACAAGCTTTTGAGAAGAGCGCCAAAATGATCATGAACCGCCCGCTCCGGAGACTGCGCAGGAAACAAAGTATTCTTTCCTTCAGTAAAACCCATTTCGATATAGCCGTAATTTGTAAGTTCGGGTCGACCCTTTTGAAGAGTAAGCTCGACCGCCTTGATATAGGATGTCCCGAAATCGACACCGAGAAAATAGGGTTTGCTGATACCAAACATGACGAGTGTATTTTGTTTGATGAAAACTCTCTTTGGAAGAGTATATCACAAAAAGGATGCAAGGAAAAATTGACAGTCCTTCGGAAAGAAAATAGAATGGAGCGAAACGGAAGTTTGAAACGAACGATCGGAAACAACTATGAACAAACCGATATTTTTCGAGAAATTAAGCATCAACGCGCGGAAAATTCTTCGAGCCTCGATTGAAGTGGCACGAGAAAGCGGCGCCCGCGAAGTGGAACCGCATCATCTCTTGACCGCCCTTCTTCTTGAAAGAAACACCTTGGGGCATATTCTCCTCGAACAGTGTGGCATTCACCTCGAGGAAAACGCGCCCGAAATGCCGCGGGGCGCCCTGCGGAAGGCTTCTCCGTCTTCCAAAATGGAGCCGCCGCTCTCCGGAAAAACGCAACGCGTCATCGCGAGCGCCTTCCTCCTCGCACATCGTTTTTCCTATCCGTATGTGGGGAGCGAACACCTCGTCCACGCCCTTATCGAATCGAATGACCCGCATGTCGCGCCCCTCTTTCTCCTCCGGAAAAATTCGGACAAAAATCGAAAAACGCCCCCGGTCTTGCCGAATTTTCCCTTCAATCTCCCGGAATTTCCCGGATTCGCGCGCATGATGGAGCTTCCTGATATTGAGTTCATTTCGGGACAACCCGGCAATTCCAAGACCCCGACGCTCTCCGAATACGGCATTCGCCTCGGACGAAATTCATCCCGAAAGAGCTTCCGTTCCCGATCAAAGGAAATCGAGAGCGTTCTGCGAACACTCGGTCGGAAAACCAAAAGCAATCCCCTCCTCCTCGGTGACCCCGGAGTCGGAAAAACAACCATCGTCGAAGCCGTCGCGGAGTGCCTCGCCTCGAACGAGGCGGGACACGCTCTTCATGAAACGGAAATTATTCTCCTTGATCTCCCGGCGCTCGTCGCGGGAACCAGTTACCGAGGCGAATTCGAAGCGCGACTCAAAGACGTCATTCGCGAAACGCGAGAGCACCCGAATATCATCCTCTTCCTCGATGAAATCCATACGCTGATCGGCGCCGGAAACGCGAGCGGCGCGCTCGACGCCGCCAATATCTTGAAGCCCGCGCTCTCCCGAGGCGATATTCGCTGTATCGGAGCAACCACCTTCGCCGAATACAAGCGCCACATCGAGAAAGACCCGGCGCTCGAGAGACGTTTCCAACCGATTCGTATTTCCGAACCGACCGCCGAAGCAACCATTCACATCCTCGAGGAAAGTCGAATCGACTACGAAACGCATCACCATATCGATATTGGAAAAGATGCCCTTCATGCTGCCGTCACCTTGAGCATCCGGCACCTCCCGGGACGTTTCCTTCCCGATAAAGCATTCGACATCCTCGATGAAGCCGCCTCCCTTTTGCGGCGCCGCACAGAGAAAAATAAAGACACCAAGCGACATATCGAACTCCTCCGCGCGCACAAAAACATTCTCGCACAAAAAAGCCGACTGGTAAGAGAACAAAAATTCGAAAAAGCGGAAGCGCTTCGCCAAGAGGAAATCGCCCTCGAGCATTCACTTCGCGCTCTTTCCGAAAAAGAGACACACCGAGAAAGAGCCGGACGACCGACACTCACCGAAGAACATGTTTCCGAAGCCGTCGCACTCATGACCGAAACGCCGCTCGAGCACATTCTCCGCGCCAAAACCGATTCGCTCGTCCCCCTCCTTCCGAAGCTCTCCGAGATGATACTCGGTCAAGACGAAGCGCTCTCCATACTGTCACGAAATATCATTCGCTCCCGCCTCCGCCTCGAAGGGCGTTCCGATCGTCCTGCCGGATCATTTCTCTTTTTGGGACCTTCCGGCGTTGGCAAGACATTCACTGCCCGAATACTCGCCGAAACACTCTTCGGAACCAAGAAATCATTCATTCGTTTCGACATGAGCGAATTCCGAGAGCGACACACCATGGCGCAAATGATCGGTTCGCCCGCCGGCTATGTCGGCTTCGGCGAAGGCGGAAAGCTCACCGAACACATCCGGCACTCCCCCGCTTCAGTCGTTCTCTTCGATGAAATCGAGAAGGCGCACCCGGACGTTTTGAATCTTCTCCTCCAAATTTTGGAAGAAGGTGTCTTGACTGACGCAGAAGGGAGAAAAGCTCATTTCGGAGAAAGTCTCATCATCCTCACTTCAAATATCGGTACCGAGTCTTTCCAAAAAGAAACTCGCCTCGGTTTCGGCGGAAACGTAGCACCCTCTTTTGAAGCGCTCCGAGACGCGACGCTCCGGGAACTCTCCGAATTGCTCCGGCCGGAACTCCTCGCGCGCCTCGACCAGCGCATCGTTTTCCGTCCGCTCGCCTCGGATACGCTCGCGAAACTCGCGACACGCGAACTTGATCGCCTCGCGACCACGCTCAAACATCACCACATCCAACTCCGCTTCGCAAAAGAACTCGCCGAATTTATCGGGATGAAGAGTTTCGCGGAACAAGGCGGGGCACGCGCCGTTCGAAGAGTTATGGGAAACCTCATCGAAGATCCGCTCGCGGAACTCCTCGTCAAAACAGGGCGTCCGCTTCGGAGCGTCTCGCTCTCGCCAAACGCCGCCGAAAACCGAGTGATCTTCAAAGGAAACGCATAATATCAAATTACCCTGAAGTCTTCTAAAATTCACGCCGAGACTGCAAAAAATAATTTTTCGAAACTTCGCTCCGACCCGAGAGGAGTGTGTAAGAAAAATTATTTTTTGTAGTCGAGGCAACTTTCAAGGTAGTAGAGATTAGAGTAATTTGGTATGAGTCCGGTACGTTTTTTTCAACGATACGAATTTCTCCTCTCCCTCGTAAAAGAAGCGCTCTTCCCAAGGCATTGCGGCGTCTGCGAGCGAACCGGAAAAACTCTCTGTCCCGAGTGTCTTTCCCTTCTCTCAAATTCGCATCGACAGTCGCAAGTTTGCGGATCATGCGGTATTCGGGAGACGCCGCTCGGCGCGCTGTGTTTCGATTGTCGAGGAAACGCATCTCATGACGGGATTTTTTCCGCGTTCCGCTATGATGACGCGCGAATCGCGCACGTCATTCACCTTTTCAAATATCGATTTGTCGAAGACGTGGGACAATACCTCGGTGACCTCTTGGGAGAGGTCGTTCTTCGGTCGGAACTCCCGCTTCCCGACGCCATCTTCCCCGTTCCGCTCCATAAGAGGCGAGAACGATGGCGCGGGTGGAATCAATCCGACATTCTTGCCGACGCACTCACACGAAATTTCCCCGAAAATATACGACCTCCCGTCATACGAAACACGCTCATTCGAGTCCGTTCCACCGCTCCGCAAATGTCCATTCGAGACAAAAAGCTCCGTGCAAAAAACATCGAGGGAGCTTTCCGTGTCGTTCAAGCTCCCCCCGACAATCCTCTTTTTTTTGACATCAACGAGAAACGCCTCTGGCTCGTCGACGACGTCGCCGCCTCCGGATCGACAATCAACGCCTGCGCGCGAGCGCTCAAAGAACGCGGCGCGCGAGAAGTTTTCGGCATCGTCGTCGCGCGATAAAAACGAATAATACCAAATTACCCTAAAAGTCTTCCATCACGCACGCCGAGACCGTAAAAAATAATTTTTCTCTAGTTTGCTCCGATAGAGAGATTGGCGTGAGCCCCGATTCTTTCGGGGTGCGGTCGAGGCAACTCACAAGGGAGCAGAGATGAGGGTAATTTAGTATAACGACACGCGATATGGAACATTTTTCAAAAAAATACTATACTTTCC